>NZ_SCTN01000335.1 GCF_004297345.1 Aquabacterium sp.
CGCAACTCCACCACAGGGTGGTCCTGCGTCAGCTCCCACACCACGAAGACGACGAAGCCGATCAGCGCCACCAGGCCCAGGATCACGATCTGGTTGCTTTCGAACCAGTCCAGCTCCTTGCCCTTGTCCAGCATGATCTGCAAGGCCCCAACCCACATCACGAGCAGCGACAAGCCCACCGTGTCGATCGGCAGCTTCTGCGTGGGCGTCTCGCGCTTGGCATAGATGCGCCAGGTCACCAGTGCCGCACCCAGCCCCACCGGGATGTTGATGTAGAAGATCCAGGGCCAGGACATGTTGTCCGTGATCCAGCCGCCCAGCAAGGGCCCCGTGACAGGCGCCACCAGCGTGGTCATGGCCCACATCGCCAAGGCCATCCCGGCCTTCGCAGGCGGATAACTGCTGAGCAACAAGGTTTGCGAGAGCGGGATCATGGGCCCGGCCACCAGGCCTTGCAGCACACGGAAACCGATCAGCATCTCCAGCGACGAAGCCAGGCCGCACATCCACGATGCCAGCACGAACAAGAGCACGCTCAGCGTGAACAGGCGCACCGCACCGAAGCGCTGCGTCAGCCAACCGGTGAGCGGCACTGAGATCGCGTTGGACACACCAAAGCTCGTGATCACCCAGGTGCCCTGCGTGGGGCTCACGCCCAGGTTGCCGGCAATCGCGGGCAAGGACACGTTGGCAATCGACGAGTCCAGCACATTCATGAAGGTGGCCAGCGACAAGGCCACCGTGCCCAGGATCAGGTCGCTGCCCTGCAGCGGCTTGTGCGCATGTGACGGCGCGGCACTCAATTCAGGCTCCCTTGCTCTCGGCGTGTGCAGCGGCGCCCACGTGAACCGTGCGGCCCAGGTTTTTCGAGATGATGCTGTCCACCAGCTTGTCCGCGTCCTTTTGCAGATCGTCGAACACGGTGGTCTGCGCCACGGCCTGTGTACGTTGAGCCTGAGCCAGAACCTGGCCGTCCTGCTTGGCCACGTCCACCTCCACTTCCATGGACAAGCCCACACGCAAAGGATGCGCCTTGACCTCATCGGCTTGCAGCGTCACGCGAACCGGTACGCGCTGCACGATCTTGATCCAGTTGCCCGTGGCGTTCTGAGCCGGCAGCAGCGCAAAAGCCGCACCCGTGCCAGCACCCAGGCCAGCCACCGTGCCGTGATAAACAACCTTCTGGCCGTACACATCAGCGGTCAAGATCGCGGGTTGGCCGATGCGCACACGCTGCAACTGGCTTTCCTTGAAGTTGGCGTCCACCCAGGGCTGATCCAGCGAGACCACCGTCATCAAGGGCGAACCGGCTGGCACACGCTGACCGACCTGCACACTGCGCTTGGCCACATAGCCATCAACCGGAGCCACCAGGGCCACGCGCTTGAGCGCCAGATAAGCCTCACGCACACGGGCCGCAGCGCGCTGCACATTGGGGTGCTGCTCGACCGACGTGCCATCCGTCAGGGACTGGTTGGAGGTCAGTTGCTCGCGTGCCGTGCTCAAGCCCGATTCAGCCGCAGCCAAAGCGCTGCGTGCCGCCACCAGTTGCGATTGCGCGTGGTTGAGCTCTTCCTTGCCCACCGCACCGCTGGCCAGCAAAGGTGCGCGGCGGTTCACATCGTCCTGCGCACGGGCCACTTCGTTTTGAGCCTTGGCCACATCGGCCTGGCGTGCCTGGATCTGCGATTGCAGGCTGCCGTTGTTGGCAAACAAGGTGCGCACTTCACGTACGGTCTGAGCCAGTTGCGCCTGCGCCTGATCCAGCGCCACTTGCGCATCGGCGGCATCCAGCTTCACCAGCAACTGCCCGGCCTTGACCATGTCCGTGTCATCGGCGTTGATGGCCAGCACGGTGCCCGCCACTTGCGGCGTGATCTGCACCACATTGGCCTGCACATAGGCGTTGTCCGTGTGCTCGTAGTGATTGGCCACCAGCGCGTAGTAGACGCCATAAGCGCCACCGCCCAGCAGCACCGCCAGCGCGATCGCGGTCAGCGCCTTCTTGCGTGCAGCTTGGGCGTTGTCGTTCGTAGTGACTTGATTGGGCTCGGTGCTCATGAACGGTCTCCAGCCGGTGTGGCGGCTTGCTTGTTGTCGGACGAAGCGGTAGGGGTGCCGGGCTGCGAAGCCTGCAAGCTGCCACCCAGGGCTTTGATCAGGTTGATCTGCGCATCCAATGCATGGGCCAGCAGATCGATGGCCTTGTGGCGCTGGGCCAGCACGGCGGTTTCCGCGCTCAGCACAGTCAAGTAGCCACCCAGGCCAGCCTGGTAGCGCTCTGTCGCCAGCTTGTAGGCGGCCTCAGCGCTTTGCTGGGCCAGCTTCTGATCCTGCCGCTGGCGGGCGGCTGATTGCAGCGTGGCGATCTGGTCGGCCACGTCCTGCACGGCTTGCAGCACGGTCTGGTTGTAGGTGGCCAGAGCCACATCCTCATCAGCCACCTTGCCCTGCAGATTGGCGACACGCTTGTCGGCATCAAACAAAGGCAAGTGGATGGCGGGCATCAAGCCCCACTGGAAGCTGGTGGGCTTGAGCAATTGCTCCAGGCCAATCGAGTTGTAGCCGGCATAGCTGACCAGGTCCACATTCGGATAGAACAAGGCGCGCGCCGAATCCACCTGATGGCCTGCCGCTTGTGCGCGCCACAAGGCAGCCATCACATCAGCGCGGCGAGCCAGCAGATCTGCCGGGATGTGATCGGGTGCCGGCAAGGGTTCGACCACATCCTTGACCAACAGGTTTTCCAGGGCTTGCGGAGACTGACCTGTCAGATAGGCCAAGGCATGGCGCATCTTGATGAGTTCTTCATCCCACGCTTCAATCTGCGCACGGGCATCGGGCAAAGCGCCCTCGCCTTGCTTCAACTCCACAGCGGTATCCAGGCCAGCTTGAACACGTTGGCGAATCAGCTTGAGCATCTCTTCGCGCTGCGCCAGCGTGCGCACGCTGATCTCGCGCTGGAACTGGGCGCGCCCCAGCTCCAGATAAGCACGCGCCACCTGCCATGACAACAGCAAGCCAGCTGTGTGCACATCCGCTTCGGCGGCTCGCTTCTGGCCGATCACCGATTCAATCTCGGCGCGCTGGCGGCCGAACAAGTCCAGCTCCCACGAGCTTTCCAGTTGCAAAGTGCCGGATGTCAGCGATGAGCCTGCAATGGGCGGCGGGTACATGCCATGGCGCGAAAACTTCTGGCGATCGACTTCAGCCTTGGCCTGAAGTTGTGGCTTGTCATTGCCACGCGTCAGGGATTCCAGCGCTTCGACACGACGCAAACGGGCTTGCGCCATCTGCATATTGGGGCTGTCGGCCAGGGCCTTGTCCACCAGGGCATTGAGTTGCGGGTCTTCGTAGGCTTCCCACCAGGCGGGCACCTTGGCGGCCACCACGGTCGCTTGCGCGCTTTGCACGCCCAGCTTGCCGGCATCCAGCGCATGCAAGGCAGGCTGAATGTCCTGATGGGTGGAACAAGCCGTCAGGCTGGCCAGGGCCAGCGCAGAAACAGGCATCAGCCATGCCTGGCGACGGCGTGAGAATCGATCAAACATGGGCACCACTCCGGCGGAAACTTCTCTTCTTGTTCAAACTCAAGCGTGACGCTCAGCCTCGGCGGCATCACGCAGGTTCTCGGCATTGGCCAGAATGCGGCGCAGCAAGACCATCAAGGTCTGCCACTCCTCCTGGGTGAAGCCGTCCAGCAAGGCATTGGAGACATTGCACAAAACACCGGGCACGGGCGCGATCGCGGCCTCACCCTCTTCGGTCAGGCTCAGGTGCACCACGCGGCGGTCTTCGGTAGAGCGCACGCGCTTGCACAGGCCCTTGGCCTCCAGGCGATCCAGCGTTCGTGTGAGCGCACCGGCATCCAGTTGCAGCTCGCGCGACAGGGCGGCCAAGGTGTTGCACTCGCCCTTGCTGATCATGAACATCGGCGTCCACTGCGCCTGGGTCATGCCGTGGCTGTCAAGCCGCTTGTCCACGACCCCCACCATCATCTGCACCACCCGGCGCATCAGATAGCCGAAGCTGTTTTCACGCTTCCAGCTGCCCTGAACATAGAACGGCGCGGTGGTATTCACCCCGCCAGGCTCAGGCGCCTTGGATGCCTTATCTGAAGTAGTTGACGAATCAGTCATGGTGTTAATTTAGTTGCCTACGCAAATATTGTCAAGGCATGATAATGGGACAAGTTTCACGAACAAGACCCCGACATGTCCAGCGCCACCAGCAGTCAGCCGCCCCAAGGCAAGTCCGTCCGATCACTTCAGGATCTCAAACCCTTCCTGCGCCCCTACAAGGCCCGCATCGCCATGGCCGGGGTGTTCCTGCTGCTCGCAGCGCTGACCACCCTGGTGCTGCCAATCGCCTTGCGCACCCTGATCGACCAGGGCATGGTCTCGGCCGATCCGGGCCAGCGCGTCATGGCCATGCGCGAGCATTTCCTCGCCTTGTTCGGTGTGGGCGTGGCGCTGGGCGTGTTCTCGGCATCGCGCTACTACTCGGTGACCTGGCTGGGTGAGCGCATCACAGCCAACATCAAAAGCGCCGTCTATGGCCACGTGCTCAAGCAGAGCCCGGAATTCTTCGAGACCACGCAAAGTGGCGAGATCCTCTCGCGCCTGACTGCCGATACCACGCTGATCCAGACCGTGGTGGGCACCAGCGTCTCCATGGGCTTGCGCAACGCCATCATGGCTGTGGGCGCCCTGACCATGCTGATCATCACCAACCCCTATGTGATGGCACAGGTGCTGGGCGGCCTGGTGCTGGTGGTGATGCCGGCCATCATCTACGGCCGGCGCGTGCGCAAACTGTCCCGCGCCAGCCAGGACCGCGTGGCAGACTCCAGCGCCATCGCCGCCGAGGTGCTCAACGCCGTGCCGGTGGTCCAGAGCTACACGGCTGAGGGGCGTGAAGCTCAACGCTTCGTGACCGCCACCGAAAGCGCCTTCAAAACGGGCGAGCGCCGCATCCGTGCGCGTGCCGTGCTCGTGGCCTTCATCATCAGCGCCACCACAGGTGCGCTGCTGTGGGGCCTGTACCAAGGCACGCAAGCCGTGATCGACGGCAAGATCACCGCCGGCCACATGGGCCAGACCGTGGTCTATGTGATCCTGCTGCTGAGCTCTGTGGCGGCCTTGTCAGAGGTCTATGGCGACATCCTGCGCGCGGCAGGTGCCACCGAGCGACTGATGGAGTTGCTCGCGGCCCAATCGCCCATTCAAGAGCCTGCGAAGCCCAAACCACTGCCGGCCCCCAAGAGTGGTTCACGCGTCAACCTGTCCGGCCTGCGCTTCAACTACCCATCCCGCCCCCATCAAACGGCGCTGGAAGACTTCAACCTGCTGGTCAACCCTGGCGAAACCATCGCCCTGGTCGGGCCCAGTGGCGCTGGCAAGAGCACGGTCTTCCAGTTGCTGCTGCGTTTCTATGATCCGCAATCCGGTCTCATTGAACTCGATGGCGAAAGCATCACGCAGCTGTCTTTGAGCGACCTGCGCCAACGCATCGGCATCGTTCCGCAAGACAGCACCATCTTCTCGACCACAGCATTGGAAAACATCCGCTATGGCTGCCCCGATGCAACGGATGAGCAAGTCATGAACGCCGCCAAGGCGGCTTACGCACACGACTTCATCACGGCCCTGCCAGAGGGCTACAACACCTTCCTGGGTGAACGCGGCGTGCGCCTGTCCGGCGGGCAGCGCCAGCGCATCAGCATTGCGCGCGCCATCCTCAAGAACGCGCCCCTGCTGCTGCTGGACGAGGCCACCAGCGCGCTCGACACAGAAAGCGAACGCGCCGTGCAGGCGGCACTGGAAGAGGCCATGAAGGACCGCACGACCTTGGTGATCGCCCACCGCCTGAGCACGGTGGTCAACGCCGACCGCATCGTGGTGCTGGAAGGTGGCCATATTGTGGATGTGGGTACCCATGCTGAACTGATGGCCCGCAATGGCTTGTACGCCAAACTCGCGGCCATGCAGTTCGACCAGATCGAGCCTGGCAACAACGACCAATCAACTCAAGCCCTGTCAGCCTGAACGGCTGATGCCGCGTTATCCCATTCATGCTCTCACGAGCGCTTTACCCAGACTCATGATCACCTTGAATTCCGCTCGCACCCTCACGATTTCAGCCCTCAGCTCGGCCATCCTGCTGACCGGTTGCGCCAACATGGATGAAACCCAGCGTGGCACCGCGCAAGGCGCTGGCATCGGCGCGCTGGCAGGCGCGGTCATCGGCCAGGTCGCGGGCAAGAATGCCGCGACGGGCGCGGTCATTGGCGGCATCGCTGGTGCAGTGGCCGGCAACGTGTGGTCCAAGCGCATGCAGGCCCAACGCGAAGCGATGGAGCAAGCCACACGCGGCACCGACGTCGAAGTGACCCGCACGCAAGACAACCAGCTCAAGGTCAACATCCCCAACGACGTGTCCTTCGCCACGGGCAGCGCGGCCATCAAGCCTGAACTGCGCTCGGTGCTGGAAACCTTCGCCAATGGCCTGAGCAAGGACAGCAATGGCATGCACGTGCGCATCGTTGGCCACACGGACAGCAAGGGCTCGGACGCCGTGAACAACCCCCTGTCCAAAGAACGTGCCGACAGCGTCAAGGACTTCCTGACCGACCGTGGCGTGCCCGCCAGCCGCATTGAAACTGCAGGCCGCGGCGAGCGCGAACCGATCGCTAGCAACGAAACCGCAGAAGGCCGCGCCAAAAACCGCCGCGTGGAAATTTTCTTGCGCGAACCCGAGCAGGCTTCCGCACAGCAACCCGCGACGCGCTGACCTGACTCAGGCCTTGACCAACAGCCGGGCGATAATCCCGGCTGTTTCGCTTTTCCGAGGTGACCAGCCCGTGACCCGCCCCGTTCGCAGCCAATACGAAGACTTCATGCGCCTCGTCCACACGACAGGCGTGCTCAAGACCGACCGCACGGGCACCGGCACGCGCAGCGTGTTCGGCCACCAGATGCGCTTTGACCTGAGCGAAGGCTTTCCGCTGGTCACGACCAAGAAGGTCCACCTCAAGTCCATCATCGTGGAACTGCTGTGGTTCCTGCGTGGCGACAACAACGTCAAGTGGCTGCAAGAACGCGGCGTCAGCATCTGGGACGAATGGGCCCGTGAAGACGGCTCGCTCGGCCCCGTGTATGGCGTGCAATGGCGTAGCTGGCCCAAGCCCGATGGCGGCCATGTCGACCAGATCAGTGATGTGGTCAAGCAACTCAAGACCTCGCCTGATTCGCGTCGCATCATCGTGAGCGCCTGGAACCCCGGCCAGATCGACCAAATGGCGCTGCCCCCTTGCCACGCCTTCTTCCAGTTCTATGTGGCGCCGGCGCAGACCGAAGGCGGCAAAGGCAAGCTGAGCTGCCAGCTCTATCAGCGCAGTGCCGACATCTTCCTGGGCGTGCCCTTCAACATCGCCAGCTATGCGCTGCTGACCCACATGATGGCCCAGCAATGTGATCTGGATGTGGGCGACTTCATCTGGACGGGCGGCGACTGCCACATCTACAGCAACCACACAGAGCAAGTCGAGCTGCAACTCAGCCGCACGCCACACCCCTACCCGCTGCTCAACATCAAGCGCAAGCCTGCCTCGATCTTCGGCTATGAGTACGAAGACTTCGAAGTGCTGGAATACGAACACCACCCCGCCATCAAAGCCCCTGTGGCCGTCTGATCCAGCGAGCGAGACCACGCACACATGACCACGCTCAGCCTGATCGCCGCCGTCGCCCGCAATGGCGCCATCGGTAAAGACAACGCCCTGCTGTGGCGCCTGTCGGAAGACCTGCAGTTCTTCAAGCGCACAACGATGGGCTGCCCGGTCATCATGGGCCGCAAGACCTATGACTCCATCGGCCGCGCCCTGCCAGGCCGGCGCAACATCGTCATCACGCGCAATGCCGCGTGGTCGGCACCCGGCATTGACAGCGCACCTTCGCTGCAAGCGGCACTCGCCATGCTGGACGCATCGGTCGACAAGGCCTTCGTGATCGGTGGCGCCCAGATCTACACGGAGGCCCTGCCTCTCGTTCAAGAGATCGTGCTGACCGAGATCGACAAGGACTTCGAAGGCGACGCCTTCTTCCCCGCTTGGGACAAGACCGCGTTCAAGGAAGTTGCGCGCGATGTGCACCACGCGCCAGCGCCCAACGACTTCGACTACGCCTTCGTGAGCTACCGCCGGGCCTGATCCCCCGAACAAGCGGAACTGCTGGCGACATCCCTGGGTAAGTGCCCGGATACGTTTTTGAAACGCGCAGATAAATTCTGCCCGCGTAACGCTATCCGAACACACCCATTAGAGGAGACGCCTGCCATGCACACCAACCGTGTCACCCATCGCCGAGCCAGTCAACTGGCGCTGGCATGCCTGTCTGCACTCGCCGTACAAGGCGCGCAAGCGAACCTGATCGACGACATCCCGGCCGGCACCGGCTACGCCGCGCTCGAAATCTGCACCCGCAGCATGCAAAGCCAGGATGACTACCTGCGTGTGCGCTGGTATTACACGGTGCCCGTGGTTCAGCCTCTGCCCGCGATCTGGATGGTGGACTACCTGCCTGGCATCAAGGTCAATGTGCGCAGCTGGGTGCCGCTGATCAGCAACCCGCGCACAGCCATCTACCGCAAGGGCCTGGGTTGCACCATCGTGCCGCCAGGCACCACGGAAGCGGCCGTGCGTGCCCAGCCGTTCAAGGCCGTGGACACGCTGCCCGCATCCAATCAAGCCTGGCCAACGGGCGAAGGCGCAGCAGACGGCAGTGGCCTAAGCGCCAGCCAGATCGCGCTGCTCAAGAGCCGTGGCGACCAGATCTTCAGCGAATCCACCACCCAAGTCAGCCAGAAGAAAAACGCCCTCGCGTTTCTGGTGGCCTACAAAGGCCGCCTGATCCACGAACGCTATGCCAAGGACTACAACCGCGAACAGCCGCAACTGGGCTGGTCCATGAGCAAGTCCCTCACGGCCTTGATCGCCGGCACCATGGCCACCGACGGCCGCATGAACCTGGACTCGCCTGTTGGCTTGCCGCAATGGGCTGGCAGCGCCAAGGCCGCGATCACCTGGAAGCAGTTGCTCAACATGGCCCCAGGGCTGACCTGGACCGAGGGCTACACCGGCTCAGGCGACACCACCGACATGCTGTTCTCGCAAGCCGACGAAGGCAGTTGGGCCGCCGATCACACGCTGACCAGCACGCCCGGTACGGTGTTCAACTACTCCACCGGCACGCCCAACATCGCCATGCTGCGCATGAAGCAGTTGCTGGGTGGCTCACATCAGGCGATCTACAACTACTACCAGCAGCGCCTGCTGGCACCACTGGGCATCCGCAACGCCATCATCGAACCTGATGCGTCTGGCACACCCGTGGGTGGTGCGCGCGGCGTCCTGCGCCCCATCGACTGGCTGCGCCTGGGCCAACTGGTCAGCCAGGGTGGCCAATGGCGTGGCCAGACCGTGATCAACGCCGACACCATGAAGTTCCTGGTGGCCCCCTCACCAGCCAATGCTGGCTATGGCGGCTTCATCTGGCGCCAACCCACCGATGAAATCCCCAGCGACCTCGCTGCCCGCCTGCCCGCTGACACCGTGATCTTCTGGGGCCACCTGGGCCAGTTCACCGTGATCGTGCCCAGCAAGCAACTGGTGATGGTGCGCATGGGCGTGTCGCTCGACATGGACACCACCAAGCGCGACGTGTTCGGCACCGTGGCGGATCTGGTCGAGCAGCTGTAACGCAAGCCTTGATGCAGCTTTCGTGATGAGAAATCAAGAGAGAATACCGCTCCCGCTTCTCATCACGAAGGATCTCGCCCATGTCTGATCACGGCTTTCACGTCCACGGCCCGCACGACCACGCGCTGGAACACGGCGCCCAACATGAACCCGAAGGCATGGCTGGGCAACTGGCCGTGATCACCGCCGTGCTGGCCACGGTGGGCGCGCTGTTTTCCTACATGGGCGGCGCCACACAGGCCAATGCCGGCCTGGACAAGAACAACGCTGCCATCAAGAAGACGGAAGCATCCAACCAATGGAACTACTACCAGTCCAAGAGCAGCAAGCAAGGCCTGGCTGAACTGGCGGCTGCGCTGGTGACGGACGAAAGCAAGCGCGAGTTCTACAAGAAGGAAGTCGACCGCTACAAGACCGAGAAGGTCGACATCCAGAAGAAAGCCGAAGAGCTGGAAGCCGAATCCAAAGAGTGGGATGAAAAGAGTGAAGCCCAGATGCATGAGCATCATCGCTGGGCTCAGGCCACCACAGTCCTTCAGGTTTCCATTGCTTTGGCCGCCATTGCCTTGCTGACCAAACGTCGCTGGATGGAATGGGGTACCGTCAGCCTGGGTGTGACTGGCATCGCGATTGGCACCCTGGCCTGGTTCCACATCTGAGATCAAGGCTTCAAGCCAGACGGCCGGCCTTGAAATCGGCCACGGCCTGGAAGATTTCCTCATTGCTGTTCATCACGAAAGGCCCGTACTGAGCGATGGGCTCATTGAGAGGCTGACCTGCGATCAGCAAGGCCTTGGTCTGCCCTTGCGCCTGCAGGATCACGCCGTCGTGATCAGCTTGATTCTTGAAGATGGCCATGCGCTGCACGGGCACGGTTGTCTCGCCGATGCTCAGTGCCCCCTGGTAGACGTACACGAAAGCGTTGTGCGCTATCGGCAAGCTCTGCGCAAACTGCGCCCCATCGGGCAGATGCAGATCCAGATACAAGGGCTGAGTGGCTTCGCGCTGCATCGCCCCCTGCACGCCATGGCTCTCGCCCGCAATGACGCGCACCGCCACACCCGCATCGGTTCTGAACTCGGGAATCTCAGCGCTCTGGATATCGCGATACCAGGGTGCACTCATCTTGTCTTTGGCCGGCAGATTCAGCCATAGCTGAAAGCCCTCCATGCGCCCTTCTTCCTGCTCCGGCAACTCGGAGTGGATGATGCCGCGCCCTGCCGTCATCCACTGCACACCACCGTTTTGCAGCAAGCCCTCATGGCCCGCACTGTCACGATGGCGCATGCGCCCGGCGATCATGTAGGTGACCGTCTCGAAACCTCGATGCGGATGGTCGGGAAAGCCGCCGATGTAGTCGTCAGGATTGTCGGTACCGAACGCATCCAGCATCAAATAGGGATCCAGCCTGCGCTGCAAGGCTTGCGTCAGTACCCGAGTGAGCTTGACGCCTGCGCCATCTGAAGTGGCCTGACCAACGATCAGGCGCTCAAGATCACGAGGCTGTGTGACGGCGACGGAGGGACGAACGGTGAGCGAACTAGTCATGAAGAACTCCTGACTTGCATCGTACATGCCTGCCCTGCCTTGGACGCTGACGGCTCAAACCAACACCTGAGCTGACAGGGACACCACCGGCCCCTTGATCACAGGGCGGTGAATACCCTGGATCTGCGTCTTACAGCAAAACCGCCGCGTACCTCGCCAAAACGCATCCATCCCACCTGCCCAGAATCTGAGCCATGACGGCAGCGCCGTGCATCCACATCACCCCAGGCAAACAGGAGAAGAAGACCATGCAACTGAACGCTCTCAAAGCAGCCGTGGCTGGCGCATTCATGATGCTCGGCATGTCGAGCATGGCCGCCACTGCGCCGGCTCCGGATCCCTTCTATCAGTACACGGACAGCACCCCACTGTCCAGCATTCAACCTGGCACCGTCCTCAAGACCCGCACGGTGCAATATCGCATCATGGGCCTGCCCCTGCCTCTGAAGGCCGTGCAACTGCTGTATCGATCGACCGATGCACTGTCTCGCCCCTCAGTGAACGTCACGACGGTCATCAAGCCCAACTGCCTGTTGTGCCTGAACCGGAACAAGGTGATCTCCTACCAGTCGCTCTACGATTCGCTGAACCCTGACGATTCGCCATCACGTGCCATTGCCGGTGGCAGGCGACTGACCGATATCGTGCCCGGGTTCGAGACCGTCCTGTTTGCGCCCTTCCTGATCCAGGGCTACACCATCATCGTGCCAGACACGGAAGGCCAGACTGCCAACTTCGCCGTGGGCCCCGTGGAGGGCTACAACACGCTCGACTCCCTTCGTGCCGCCATGCGTTCGCCAGACACAGGCATCAATGGCGATGCCAAGGTGGCCATGGTCGGTTACTCAGGCGGCTCCATTGGCACCGAGTGGGCAGCTGAACTGGCGCCAGGCTATGCCCCTGAACTCAAGAAGAACCTGATCGGCGCGGCCTTCGGCGGCGCCCTGGTTTATCCCGAGCACAACCTGGGTTACATCGAAGGCAGGCCCATGTGGGGCGGCGTAGCGGGCATGGCCTTCATTGGCATTGCACGGGCCTACGACCTGGACATCACCAAATACCTCAGCGACAAAGGCCTGGCTGTCTACGACAAGATGCGCAACCAGTCCATCATCAACGTGCTCTTCCAATACCCTGACTTCTATTGGAAGGACATCGTCAAGCCCGAGTACTGGAACCGCGCCGCGATACCTGAATACGTCCGCAACTCGAACAAGCTGATCATGGGCACGGGCGGCACGCCCAACATCCCGCTTCTCATTGTTCAAGGCACCGCTGGCGAAGTGGAAGCAACGCCCGCCTCACCCGTCTATGGCAAGGGCGACGGCGTCATGCTGGCCGGTGATGTCCGCACACTGGCACGTCAATACTGCGCCAAGGGCGTGCCGGTTCTGCACAAGGAATACGCCTTGAGCCACTTCGGCACCTCAACGACCTGGCTGGCCAAGACGGTGACCTGGGTCAACGACCGATTCAGCGGCAAGACCCCGCAGCAGAATTGCGCTGACATCGAACCAGGCAACTCACTCGAGCCCATGGTCTACGCACCCTGATCACCTGATCTCTCATCAGCCAGCTTGAGTACGGGATGTTCAGCCTGCGAAGGCCTCGCAGGTTGCGCATCCCTTCTTGTTTGCGTGCGCAACAGCGAGGGACATGAGCGCAAAGCCCGATCAGGCGTCAAAATGCAGGCCAGTCACCGCCTGATCTACACAACATGAAGCTCGCCACCTGGAACGTCAACTCGCTGTCTGTTCGCCTGCCCCAATTGCTGGACTGGTTGGCCGCCAACCCGGTCGATGCGCTGGTGCTGCAGGAAACCAAACTCACAGACGACAAGTTCCCCCATGCTGATCTGGAAGCTGCTGG
>NZ_SCTN01000336.1 GCF_004297345.1 Aquabacterium sp.
TGACTTGGCGGGCACGCAGGCCGCAGTCCTGGATCAGCTTGACCAGTTGGGCACGATCAGGCGGCGTCTCCAGATAAAGAACGACTTCCGGCTCGATGCCGGCATTGCGGATCAGGGCCAGGGTGTTGCGGGAGGTGCCGCACTTGGGGTTGTGGAAGATGGTGACGGTGCTCATGGCGTGATCTTAAATGCCGGGCCAAAGCCCATGGGATCACGGGTGAATGACTGCCGTTGTATGCTGCCGCGCATGATTACCGTTCACCACCTCGAAACATCCCGTTCGCAGCGCGTGCTGTGGTTGCTTGAAGAAATGGGCCTGCCTTATGAGCTCAAGATCTACAAGCGCCATCCCGTGACCAAGCTGGCGCCACCTGAGCTGAAGAAGATCCACCCGCTGGGCAAATCACCCGTGATCACCGATGGTGATCTGGTGGTGGCCGAATCGGCCGCGATCCTCGAATACCTGGTGGAACGCTATGGCGCGCAGGCGCAAGGCGAGGGCGCGCAGTTGAGCACGCAGCCTGGTACGCCCGAGCACATGCAGTTGCGCTTCTGGATGCACTTTGCCGAAGGCTCGCTGATGAACTGGCTGGTGATGAAGCTGGTGTTCATGACCATTCCCACGCAGCCCATGCCCTTCTTCGTGAAGCCGATTGCGCGAGAGTTGTGCAAGCGCGTGCAAAAGCAGTTGATTGACCCGAACCTGCAAACCTCGACGGCCTTCATCGAAGACCATCTGGGCAAGAACAAGTGGTTTGCGGGTGATCGCCTCACGCTGGCTGACTTCCAGATGAGCTTTGCCGTGTCGGCCTTGATGTCGCGCGCAGACGATGCCGCGCGCTGCCCGAATCTGTCGGCCTACCTCAAGCGGATGGAAGCGCGGCCGGCCTACCAGCGTGCGCTGGCCAAGGGCGGCCCCGTTGTGATGGCTTGAATGATGGCCTGATCAGGCTTGCTGCCCGGCGCTGGCCAGTTGCAGCACCTGCAGATAGCTGGGCGGCTCTGGCACCTCGGTGCGTTCGCGCAGCCAGGCGTGCATTTGCGGCAGGCGGTGGTAAGGCACCGAGGCCATCAGGTGGTGCTCCATGTGGAAGTTCACGTTCACGGGCGCCACGGTGGCGCGGGCCAGCCAGCCTGCGCGTGTGGTGCGCGTGTTGCGGAACATGTCGGGCGAGCGATCCAGGCAGCCGTGCTCGGCGATCGAGCGGATGCGGATGAACAGGGGCAGAAAGGTCAGGAAGGCCAGTACCCAGGCGCCATACATCCACGCATGGCCGGTGGCTGCCAGCACACCCCACAGGACACCATTGGTGATCAGCATCGGGCCCATATTGCGCAGCGTGGTCGTGATGCGCTCGGGCCAGGTGCGGCCCTCTTGAGGCAGGCGTTCCACATTGTTGGCCACCGTCCATTTGAAGACGCCAGCATCCATCATGACCAGGCCGAAGATCAGCTTGAGACCGGTCAGCCCAAAGATGTCGCGGGCCATCTTGCGGATCAGCGAGGTGCGAGTCACCGGATAGTCCTCGTGCAGAGAGATATCGGGATCCAGGTTGGTGCCCGTTTTGGTGTGATGACCCAGGTGGTGCACCTTGTACTTGCCCAGGTTTTGCCAGATCGGACGGGCGCACAGCCAGTCGGTCAGTACATCGTTGGCCCAACGGCTCTTGAACAGCGTGCCGTGCGAGCCCTCGTGTTGCAGGATGGCCAGTGCCAGCTGGCGTCCACCCAGCACGGCCATGACTGCGACAAAGGTGAAGACGTTGGGCCAGCGCGCCAGGGCGGCAAAGGCCAGGGCGATGACGCCCCAGGTGGAACCCACGGCCCAGGCGCCCCACAGATCGGATCGGGCAGTCAGCACGGCCATCTGCTCTTTGGTGAACAGGTCTTTGAGGCGGCGTTTGGTGACGGCAGGCAGGTCAGTGGGCGTGGCCGTGAATTCGGGCTGTTGGGCAGTAGCGCTGGACATGGTCTTGTTTGTTTAGTGGCGTTCAGTGTGTAAGAGGCCCGCGGCCCTTGGATGCATCGTGTGCTTTGGCGGTTCGAGGCGTTTTAGCCGTGGCCAGGTGCTGGGCTTGCCGGGCTTGCAAGGCGGCGGGCAATTGCTCGCCCCAGATGTTTCGCCCGGCCTGGTCAAAGGCCACCACGGCGTCAGTGAACGCGCGTCGCTCGGCCACGTCAACCAAGGGCTCGGGCAGCAGAGGGTCAAACACCAACTGGCGAATGGCTTCATTGCCCAGCAGGTAGCACTCGCGTGCGGCCACTTCGGGCTCCAGTTCCGGGGCGTGGGCCATCCAGGTTTCGAGCTTTTCGCGTGTATGGCGGTAGGCCTTGCTGAGGGCCTCGCCTTGCCAGAGCGTGCGGGCACGCGCATCCAGTTCGGGGGCGAGATCTGTGGCGGCGAAGACGGGGGCTTCAGCTTCCAGGCCCAGTTTGTGCAAGCGCTCCCGGATGGCGGGGGCGTGGCCGATCAGGTTGTCGGGCCGCACATGCAGGGTGCTGTCCAGCTCTTGAAAGCCCAGCAGGGCCAGGGCGCGTTGCCGGGTGCGCAAGGCGGCGCGGTCGCTGCGGCCCAGATGGCCGGTGCTGACCATGATCCAGGCGCCGGACCAATCGCACACGCGGGATTCACTGCTGCGCCAACGCGAGAGTTCCTGCGCCAGTCCGGCGGCCTGAGGGCCCAGTCGGTACGCGCCACGCCCGGCTGATTCGATCATGCCGGCCGAGCCCAGGCGTACCAGGGCCACGCGGACGCTGTTTTCGCGGATGCCGAACAGGGCGCACGACCCCACGGCATCGGCGGCACTCAAAGGCGTGCCATCACTGGCCAGCAGCAGGTTGAGGATCAGGTTTTTGGGATTGGGCGGCATGATTCATTACAAAAATCTGTAAAAAATCATATCCAATGAAATGTTTCCTTGTCAATCGTGATTTGCGTTTGCTTGTAACTATTGGATGGCGCCGATGGCCCGAGCCTGGGTGAGGGCGCCTGTGCGGTTCTTGCTGCCCAGCTTGCCGTAGATGTTATGCAGGTGCCATTTCAGGGTGCCTTCGCTGATGAAGATGGCCTCGGCGATTTCCTTGTTGCTCAGGCCTGAGGCCAGTCTTTGCAGGATGGCCACCTCCCGAGGTGTCAGCCCGTGGTGTTGCGGCGCATCCTGGTCCTCGCTGACGGGCTGCGCAGCCCGTGCAGGCTTGCTCAGTTTCTGCCACAGCGCGTGAACGGCTTCAGGCAGTTGTGCGCTGGGCTTCCATCCCGTCAGCAAGGGGCGCAAGGCGGCTTCGTCGTCTTTGAAGATGCGCACGTGGTCATGTTGTGCGGCCAGGGTCAAGGCTTGGCTCAGGGCTTGTCTTGCATCGGGCTTGCGGTGGCCGGCTTGTGCCGCCACGGCTTGCAGGATCAGCAGTTCGATCTGTTTGCGGATCAGGCCGCGTTGCGCACAGCGGGCAATCGGGCCGGTCAGGTCGGCGAAGACTTGCGCAGGCTTGCCGGGCAACAAGAGGCGTGCGGCCACACGTTGCGCCCGGTCGGCCTGAATGCCACCGAGCAGGTCCTGGAAGGGGTTGTCCGGTTGTTCGTTCACCGACAAGGGGAAGACCTCCAGGCCTTGCGATCGGGCTAGCGTGCGGGCTTCCGTGTGTCGGCCTGCTCGGCACAGTTGTACGCAGGTCTCGGCCACGAGTGACACGAGCACGCGTGGCAAGCCTCGCCGCAAAGCCAGCGTTCGGCCTTCATGCAGCACGCTCAGGCCGCCTTCGATGTCGTGCTGGGCAAAGCGCAGGCGGGCACGCGTGAGCCAGCCAACGATGAGGATGTCGGCGCCGCCGTATTGGGCCAGGCTGTCAAGCGAGTGGTCCATGTGGCGTTGGGCACTGGCCAGGTCATCGGCTTCGTAATCGAGTGCGGCCAGCAGCGTGTGGTGCACGCTGGCATGGGTGCGGTGGCCGCCCATGTGGTGGTCGATCACTTGCAGGCCGCGCAGGCAGGCGGCTCTGGCCAAGGGGTAGCTGCCGCGCTTGAGGTGCAGCACGGCTTCCAGCGAGGCGTTCCAGGCCAGGCCATACCAGGCGTGATCCTGCTCCAGCCAGGTGCGAGCAAGCTGCGCCATCTGCTCGCCTTCATCCAGCTCGCCCGTGGTCTTGTAGCCAAAGCACAGCACATTGCCGACGATGCCGCGTTGCAGTGCCGGTGCGTGCGGCCAGCGGGCCAGCCAATCGCGTGCGGCGTGGCGGGCAGGGTGGCCTTGATCGGTCAGGCCCAGCGAGAGCACACGTTGAAAGGCCATGGCGCAATCGATCTGGTCGATGGTGCGCGCATCGGGTGTGTCGCTTTGGGCCAGGCGTTGGCGAATGGTGTGCAGCGCGCGCAGTTGGGTGGCCACTTCCGGCTTTTGTGGGAAGAAAGACAAGGCGAAGGCATAGTCGATCCGGATCTGCGGATAGCGGTCCAGCCACTCGGCGGGAATGTTGTTCATCCAGTGCAGCGCCAGTTGCAGCTCGCCTTGCTTTTGCGCGATATCGGGCATGCAGGCAGCCAGCCAGGGCGCGGCCAGTTCCCATGCCTGGGCTTCCAGCGAGTAGCCCATGGCCTCTTCGTGTTCGCCCTGTTGCCAGCACCAGTTGGCCGACCTGATCAGCACTTGTCTGGCTTCGTCTGGCGCGTGGCGCACGAAGTGCGCTTTGAAGCAACTGCGAGGCAGCTCGTGCAGGCGGCAGGTCTGCCCGCTGCCATCGGTCGGGATGAGGAGGGCGCGGATGCTTTGCAGGTGGGTCAGCAGGTGCCCGCTGTCATGCAGGCCGGAAGCCTCGCGTGCCAGTTCGGCATCGAAGCGCGTGAGCATGGACAAGCTGGACACCAGTTGGCGCCAGACCGGCGCCTGATGCCGGCGCAGTTCATGACACAGATGGTCGACGGTGTCGTCTTCGTGGTTGACGAACTGCTCGATCCACCGACTGGTTTGCGCCGCGTCTGTTGAGTGGCTTTTCAAGATGATGCAGGCCAACTCCAGTGCGGTCGGGTTGCCTTCCGTCTTGCTGAGCAATAGCTGGAAGTCGTCGTCGTTCAGGTGGATGCCCTCATGCTGATCACAGAAGTGCCGGGCTTCCTGTGCGTTGAACAGCAACTGGCGCTGATCGACTTCATGCAGCAGGCCGCGCACCCGCAAGGAGCCCAGCCGCCAAGGCAGATCGCTGCGTGAACCCAGTGTGATCTGGATCTGGTTGGGGGCGTAATGCAGCAGCCAGTCGATGATGTCCAGCACGGTTTCTTCATGCAGCACGTGCACGTCGTCGAGCATCAGCATCAGGCGATGCGGTGAGCTGCTCAGGTCCATGGCCAGGGATTCCGTCACGCTGCGGAACTGCGAGGCGAGCGTGTCGGACAAGTGCGCCAGCGTGGCGTCTCCGGCATGAATGCCGCTGCGCTGCAATGCAGCAATGAGATGCCGCAGGAAGCGGGCTGGGTCGTTGTCGCTCTCGTCCAGCGTGAGCCAGGCGCAGGCGCAGGCCTTCTGGCGCAAGGCTGTCATCCATTGCGCCATCAGCGTGGTCTTGCCATGGCCGGCTGGCGCCACCACGCTGACCACGGTGCATTGGCCTTGTTGAACGGCTTCGGGCAAGGCCAGGCGAGGTCGCGCCATCGGCGTGCTGGCGCCCAACAGGGGCCGCAAGCGCTCACTGGGCATGGCGCGCGACCTGTTGGGATGCGGCGGCGACATCGTGTCGTTCATCTCGTTCAAAACCTAACTTTTGCTAGGGGCCAAGCCCAACTGGTCTTGCCAGACTGGGCACCAGGCAAAGACCTGGGTCAACAAGGAGACAGCATGAACAAGAACGCGCATGGACACCTTGATCCAGTCGGGATTTGAAGGAGCCAATCGTGATTTACCGCAGTTTTGCAATGGGTTCTTTGGTATCAGCGCTGACCATCTCAGCCGCTTGGGGCACCTGGTCGGTGTTCAAGCCGACCGGCGCGGCAGATGATGTGATCAAGGCCAATGGCCGCATCGAAGTGGCGCGCATCGAAATCGCGACCAAATTCCCGGGCCGTGTGCTGGACGTGCCGATTCAGGAAGGTGACATGGTCAAGTCCGGCGACGTGATCGCCAAGATGGACACGAGTGACCTGGAAGCGCAACTGGTGGGCGTGCAAGCGATGCGCCAGCGTGCGGTTCAGGCCATGGCGCGTGCACAAGGTGAAACGCAGGTGCATCGCATTCAGGCCAATGTGGCCCAGATGGAATTCAACAACGCCATTGATCTGCAAAAGCAGGTGCTGGTGTCGGACTCGGAAGTCAAGCGCAGGCAGGCTCAGCGTGATGGCGAGCAGACCGGCGTGAACATTGCCACGGCGGCTGTCGGCGAGGCATCCGCCGCGCGGGACGAGGCGGATGCAGGCATCAAGCGCCTGAAGATCGCCATCGCTGACCACACCTTGCGCGCACCGGTCGCCGGTCGCATCGAGTACCGTGTGGTCGAACCCAGCTCGGTGATCCCCGCTGGCGGCCGCGTGGCGACCTTGCTCGACACGGCCCATGTGCACATGACGATCTTCCTGCCCACCAAGGTGGCCGGGCAGTTGCGAGTGGGCGACGAGGCCCGCATCGTGCTGGATGCCGCGCCGCAGATGCCTTTGCCGGCCAAGGTGTCCTTCGTGGCCGCAGAAGCCCAGTTCACGCCCAAGCATGTGGAAACACCCAGCGAGCGCGAGAAGCTGACCTACCGCGTCAAGCTCAGCCTGGCCGAGGATGTGGCGATTGCCAATGCTGGCTTGCTCAAGGCCGGTTTGACAGGCAATGGCTTTGTGCGGGTGCGCACGCCTGAGAACAGTTGGCCTCAACAATCGAACGCCGGTTTGCCATCGTCCTTCCCCAACTGATGGGGAGCGTTCATGGAACACGCCGTCGTCATCGAAGGCCTGTCGCATCGTTATGGCGCGCAGCAGGCTCTGGACAACATCGACCTGACTTTGCCCGCCGGGCGCACCATCGGCCTGGTGGGGCCGGACGGGGTGGGCAAGTCCACCTTGCTCAGCTTGATATCGGGCGTCAAGAAGACCCAGACCGGGCGCATGCAGGTGCTGGGTGGGGACATCAAAGACCGCGCCTTTCGGCAAGCGCTTGCGCCCAAGGTGGCCTTCATGCCTCAGGGCCTGGGGCGCAACCTGTACCGCTCGCTTTCTGTCTACGACAACATCGATTTCTCGGCCCGCTTGTTTGGTGTGCCGGAGGCCGAGCGAGACCAACGCATCCGCGCCTTGATGCAGGCTACGGGCCTGGGGCCCTTTCCTGATCGGCCTGCGGGCAAGCTGTCTGGCGGCATGAAGCAGAAGGTGTCGCTGTGCTGTGCCCTGGTGCACAACCCCGATCTGCTGGTGCTCGATGAGCCCACCACGGGTGTGGACCCGCTGTCGCGCAGGCAGTTCTGGGCCCTGGTTGAGAGCCTGCGCGCCTTGCGCCCTCAGATGACGGTGCTGGTGGCCACGGCCTATATGGAAGAAGCCGAGCGCTTCGAATACCTGGTGGCCATGGACGAAGGCCGCGTGCTGGTGTGTGCGCCCACGATCAAGGTGCTGGAAGAAACCCGCTCTGCATCGCTGGAAGAAGCCTATGTGAAGCTGTCCAGGAAGGGCGATGCCGCACCTTTGATAATCCCGCCCTTGCCTCATCACGACGGGCCGCCTGCCATGGAGGCACAAGGCCTGACCCGCCGCTTTGGCGATTTCGTGGCTGCACGCGATGTGAGCTTCTGCATTCCACGCGGTGAGATCTTCGGCTTCCTGGGCTCGAACGGCTGCGGCAAGACCACGACCATGAAGATGCTCACCGGCTTGCTGGATATCACGGAAGGCTCGGCCAAGTTGCTGGGCGAGCCGGTGGATGCGAGCGACCTGAGCACGCGCCTGCACATCGGCTACATGTCGCAGCTGTTCTCGCTGTATGAAGAGCTGTCGGTGCGCCAGAACCTGGATCTGCACGCACGGCTCTACCGCATGGACCCGGTGGTGGCCAAAGAGGCCATCGAGCATGCGCTTGATACCTTCGAGTTGCGCGAGCATGCCTCTACCTTGCCATCCAGCTTGTCGCTGGGCATACGTCAGCGCCTGCAACTGGCCGCAGCCTGCCTGCACAAGCCTGAGGTGCTGATCCTGGATGAGCCGACCTCTGGCGTGGACCCCGCTGCACGCGACATGTTCTGGCGCCACATGGTGCGCATGTCTCGCGAAGAGGGTGTCACCTTGTTCGTCTCCACCCACTTCATGAACGAGGCGCAACGCTGCGACCGCATCTCGCTGATGCACCATGGCCGTGTGCTGGCTGTTGGTTCGCCTGAAGAGTTGTGCGAGCGCCAGGGTTGCGAAACGCTGGAGCAGGCCTTCATCGATTACCTCGAAGCTGACAGCGAAGCCGAGCACATGGAGCCGATCCATGCGCAGGAAGAACCCAGTGCCGACGATCCACCGCCCATACTGGCCGAGCACACGCACACCGTGAACTGGCGAACCTGGATCGCCCGCATGTGGGCCTATGCCCGGCGTGAAGCCATGGAACTACGCCATGACACGATTCGCCTGTCTTTCGCCTTGCTGGGCCCGCTCATCGTGCTGTGCGCAGGCACCTGGGGCATGAGCTTCGACGTCGACCGCATCCGCTTCTCGGTGCTGGACCGCGATCAGACCACCGACAGCCGCAGACTGGTGGAGCACTTCGCGGGCTCGTCCTTCTTCTCGCCGCAATCGGAGTTGAACGACCCCAGTGAGATCGATTCAGAGATGCGTTCGTCTCGATCCTGGCTGGTGATCGACATCCCGCCCGGCTTTGGTCGTGACCTGATTGGCGGGCGTCAACCCGAAGTGGGCTTCTTTGTGGATGGCGCGACCTTAGTCCGCGCAGCCAACATTGCCAATGGCGCACGTGCTGTGGCCATGGAGCATGCGCTGGCGTTCGCACGGTCCGTGCCTGGTGTCGAGTTGGGCGAGTTACCCGTGCGCATTGAGCCGCGAATGGCCTACAACCAGGGCTTCATGAGCAAGTACGCCTTCGCACCCAGCATGTTGATGCTGGCCCTGACGCTGATCCCGTCCATGCTCACCGCGCTGGGTGTGGTGCGCGAAAAGGAAATGGGCACCATCGTCAACCTGTATGCCTCGCCCGGTGCGATTGGCGAGTTCCTGGTCGGCAAGCAACTGCCTTATGTGGCGCTCACGATGTTGAGCTACGCGGTGCTGCTGCCCGTGCTGGTCTGGATCCTGGGCATCCCCATCACAGGCAATGTGCTGGCGCTGACCTTGGGGGCGCTGACTTATGCCTTCGCCATCACCGGCCTGGGCTTGTTGATATCGGCCTTCGTGCAGACGCAGGTGGCAGCCCAGTTCCTCACGGCCATCCTGTGTGTGGTGCTGACCACCAACTTCGCTGGCTTGCTGACACCCATCTCGACCCTGGTGGGCGGCAATTACCTGATCGCCGTGGGCTTCCCCGCCTCGTGGTTCCAGCGGGTCAGCCTGGGCGTCATGACCAAGGGTTGGGGCTTGCAGTGGGCGCAGCTGGGCCCGGCTTGCATGGCCATGATGGGCTTTGCCGTGGCCTACCTGGTGCTGGCCAGGATGTTTGTGCGCAAGCAGGAGGCTTGAACCATGATCTGGTTGATCAACGTATTGCATCTGAGCATCAAGGAGTTGCGTTGCGCCTTGCGTGACCGGACGATGATGGGCGCCATCCTGGTGTCATTCACGGTGGCGGTCTATGTGGTGGCCACAGGCGCCAAGAGCGATGTCACCAACGTGGACATCGGCATCGTCGATGCAGACCGAACCGGCCTGTCGATGCGCTTGCGCGATGCCCTGCGCCCGCCCATGTTCAAGCCGCCCATCGAGATGTCGGCCGAAGATGCTCAGGTGGCTATGGACGAGGGCCGCCTGATGTTCGTGCTCTACATCCCCGAACACTTCGAGGCCGATGTGCAAGGCATGCGTTCGCCATCCGTACAGGTGGCGGTAGACGCCACGGCCATGGCGCAAGGCGGCCTGGGCATGGCCTATGTGAGCGAGATCATCCTGCGCGAAACACTGGACTACCTGCGTGTGAAGAACTTCGATTCCATGCTGCCTACACGCTCGGTGGTGCACGTGCTGTTCAACCCCAACAGCACGACGAGCTGGTTCACTTCCATCATGCAGGTCATCAACAACGTGACCGTGCTCTCGGTGGTGCTGGTTGGCGCTGCCGTGATCCGTGAACGTGAGCGCGGCACCATTGAGCACTTGCTGGTGATGCCAGTGCGCCCCAGCGAGATCGCGGTGGCCAAGATCGTGGCCAATGGTTTGTTGATCCTGCTGGCAGTCGGCTTGTCGGTCTTGCTGATCGTGCAAGGTTTGTTGAAAGTGCCTGTGAGTGGTTCGCTGATGCTCTTCCTGGCTGGCACGGGGCTGTATCTCTTTTCCTTGACCGCCTTGGGCATCCTGCTGGCCACAGTGGCCTCGTCCATGCCGCAGTTTGGCCTGCTCTCGGTACCGGTGTTCGTGATCATGTACCTGTTATCTGGCTCGGGCACCCCCAGCGAAAGCATGCCCATGTGGCTGCAGAACGTGATGCTCTTGTCGCCCTCAACGCACTATGTGCGATTGGCCCAGGGCATCTTGTATCGCGCGGCCGGCATCGACATCGTGTGGCCGCAGATGCTGGCCGTGGCCGGTATCGGTGGCGCCTTCCTGGTCATGGCCTTGCTGCGCTTCAGAGCCATGCTGGCTCGCCAGGGTTGATTTTTTTCGATTGATGGACTCATGGAGTTGCTTGTGAGTACCCCACACCACGCTGTTTCATTTCGCTTGCTCGCTGCGGCTGTGGCCGTTGCCGTGCTGCCTGCCTGCACGACCGTCAAGGTCGACATGCCTGAGTTGCAGACCGTTTTGCCCGGTCAGATGGATGCCGCCTCGCCTCGTGCGCCAGGTACACCCATGGCCGATCTGGCCAACTGGTGGCAAACGCTGGACGACCCCATCCTCACGGGCTTCATCGACGAAGGTCTGAAGAACAACACCGATGTGCGCGTGGCCTTGTCTCGTGTGAAAGAGGCCAGGGCCTATCTGGGCGTGGCCGAGTCCACCTATTACCCGACTGTTGAAGGCAGTGCCGGGGCAGGGCGCAGCAGGCAGAACACGCCCGTGCCGGTTCAAAACCAGCTCCAGATGCCGGCGAACCTGCCGCTCCCAATCCCCATGCCGCAGGTGGATACGCAGCCCAGCATGTCCTTGGGCAACACGCATGGCTTCGGGCTCAACGCCGTGTGGGAGGTCGATATCTTTGGCGCCCGCCACAGCGATGCGGAGATGGTGCGCCAGTTGATGTTCGGTGCGCAAGAGCAGCAGCATGGCGCCCAGTTGCTCGTGGCCTCCGATATCGCGAGCCGCTACTTCGAGGCTCGCGGAGCCGAGCGCCGCCTGATCCTGCTTCAGCAGGGCGTGACCGTGGCAAGGCGCCTTCACCAGTATGCTCAGGGCAGATTCAAGGCCGGGCAAACAACGGCCTCCGAGGTAGACCGCGCAGCCTTGCAGGTCGATTACACCGAGTCGCAGATCGAGCCGCTCAAGGCCTTGCTGCAAAGCCACATTCGGCGCATCGCTGTGTTGATGGGGCGCGCCCCGGAGACCTTGACCGCGCTGCCGCCACAGCCGGCCAGCTTCCATCTGCCAACCGCCTTGCCCGAAGTCATGCCCAGTGACGTGCTGGAACGTAGGCCCGATGTGCGCGGGGCGGCTCGCAAGGTGCGCTCGCAAGCCGCCAAGCTCGGTTCTGCCAAGGCCGAGTTGTTCCCCAAGTTCTATATTGGCTTCGGGGCCTTGGCCGGGCGCATGCACCCGGATTCAGCCGAGGGCAACAACTTCAGCGTTCAGAACCTGGGCATCGGCATGCGCCTGCCCTTGCTGGAAGGAGGCCGGATTCGCGCCAATATCGCGGTCAATGAAGCGCAGCTGGAAGGCGTGGCTGCCCAATACGAGCAAGCCGTGCTGACAGCGCTGGAGGATGTGGAAAACGCCTTCACGGCCAAGAAGGCCTTCGATGCACGCTACGACAAGTTGAGCAATTCAGCCAGGCTGGCGCGCAAGGTGGCCGAGCACAAGCAGTCTCTCTTTGTGGCAGGGCAGGAGTTGCTGCAACCCGCGCTGGAGGCCGAAGCCACGGCCTTGCAGCGGGAGGACGAAACGATCCAGGGCGATGTCTCGCGCGCCCTGTACACCGTGTTGCTCTATAAGGCCTTGGGCGGCGGTTGGTCCACCCAGCGTGATGCCTGGCCACTGCCTGTCAGCAAGTCTGCCGTCGCCGTGGCCAGTCCCCCGCTACCGGCTGGGTTGGAGGGGCTCTGAATGTCAGCCAGCCGGGTGAGCGGTGTGGCCGCTGTCCAGGAACTTGTCAAAGAAGATCTGCTTGGACGGCATGCCACCCTGCGTGAATACCTCTACGCAAGCGTCGATCATGGGCGGCGGGCCGCACATATAGGCGTGGTAGTCCGGCAGGCGCTCGCCCAGGATGGTTTTGAGGTGATCGGTGATCATGCCGCGGCGGCCCTTCCAGGGCGAGCCTTCCGCCTCGTTCGACAAGATGGGCTCGAACACGAAGCGACCCGTCCAGTTGCGGCGGATCTGGTCGATGGCATCCAGGCCATACAAGTCCTGCTCGGTACGGGCACCAAACAAAATGACCAGCGGCCGGTTGGCCTGCTTGTCTCGAATCGCCTGCTCCAGCAGCGCCTTGATCGGCGCCAGCCCGCTACCCCCGGCGATGCACACGATCGGGTTGGCGCTGGGGCGCAGGCAGAAGTCGCCATAGGGGCCGCGCAGCTTGAGCCACTGGCCCACGGCCGCCTTGGCGAACAGCCATTCGGTGAAGGCACCACCGGGCACCTTGCGGATGAAAAAATCCACCGCGTTGGGCTGCGCCGCATTGTGCGCCGTGGCGAACGAATAGCTGCGACCCTTGCCGGCAGCCGCACCGGCCTCATCCGGCACCACCAGCTCGGCATATTGGCCCGCCGTGTAGGTGAGGGGCTGTTCAGCCTGCATCTGCACATGCAGGATGTCGTGCGTGAGCGGCGTCAAGGCGGCGATGCGCGCCGAGGTCTCCACAATGGGGTGGCTGACGGCACCTTCGCGCAGGGTCACTTCCACCACCACATCCGATTTGGGCAGGCTCTGGCAGGCCAGGATGTAGTTCAGCTTCAACTCTTCGGCCGACAGCAGGTAGCTCTTGTCCGTCAACTCCTTGACCTTGCCCGATACCAGTCGGCATTTGCATTCGCCGCATCCGCCCACACGGCAGTTGTAGGGAAAGGCGATGCCCTCGTTCAAGGCTGCAACCAGCAGGCTTTCCTTGGCCTGCGCGGTCACGGTCTGACCGGGTGTGTTGATCTGCAGCTTGAACTCGGATGGGCCGCTGCCAAACAGGCGGCTAAACAGGCTGGGTGGCACGATGGGAATCCTGTCAAAACAAAGACCGCAAGCCTTGTTGGCCTGCGGTCGGTGTGTGCACCGATTTCATCGACGCACGGTTACTTCATCAGTGGTTTGCGCGCATCAAGCCAGCTTGGCGTTGATGATCTTCAAACCCGTCATGCCACTTTCACGGCTGATCTGCTGAGCCAGCTTGCGCTCGGCGGGCGAGGCATGCTTTTCATCCCAGTCGTTCAGCGCGGGCGTCATCAGGTGCTTGAAGAGCGGTGGCACCAGCGCGATCAGCAGCATGCCCAGGTAGCCGGCTGGCAGCATCGGGGCGTTGGGGTAGGCGTTGAGCGTCCAGTAGGGGGCTTCGCCTTCAGCGTGGTGGTGCGAGTGGCGGGCCAGGCTGTACAGCACATTGGTGCTGCCCCAGTGGTTGGAGTTCCACGAGTGGCGGGGTTGCACAGGCTCACCAGGCACGCGGACCAGACCGTAGTGCTCGAAGTAGTTGGTGATTTCCAGGTACTGCTTGCCCACGAAAGCCAGAATCGCCCAGAAGCCAAGACCAGGCAAGCCAGCGATGTAGTAGGCCGCCACAAACATGAAGATGTTTTCCAGATTGCCACGCAGGAAGGGGCTGGCAAACGGGTTCCACACCGACTTGCCCAGCTTGGCCAGGCGAGCCTTTTCCAATTGGTAGGCGTGCACGTAGCTCATGATGGTCGAGCGCACAGTGAACTTGTAGAAGCTCTCGCCGCGACGGCCCGTGGCAGGGTCAGCCGGGGTGGCCACGCGAACGTGGTGACCGTACACGTGCTCGATCCCGAAGGAGGTGTCGCAGGTGAAAGCCAGCATCCAGCGGCCCATGAACAGGTCGAATTTGCTGGAGCGGTGTGTCAGTTCATGGCCCGTCACGGTGCCGCCCACGGCGTTCATCAGGCCCACCGACACGATGCAGCCGGCCCACATGCCCCAATGGGTGGTGCGGTCACGTGCGGCAAACAGGTCGATGTCCAGGTGCTGCTGCACCCAGGCGCCAAAGCCCAGGAAGTCACCCGAACCCACCATCCAGATCACCATGAAGTTCAATACGGCCAGCAAAGGCAGGATCGTGTAGAGCGGCAAGTTCAGCAGGAACGCGTTCTGATATTTGGGCGGTTCCGACAGGTCATGCGGCAGGAACATGTCCGCCGACAGGAACACCGTCAGCACAAAGGCCCACGGCGCCCACATCCACCAGCCGCCATGGGAAATCCCCCACATCATCAGCGCGGACAACGCTGGCATCAGCCAGCCCTTGAGGTATTTCGTCATTTGCAGGTCTCCTGGAAAACATTTGTCTGACAACGCCTGATGCCTGAACTGCGGCGGCACCCGACTGCTGGACTGAGTTCCCAGGGGATTGGGATAAATCAGCCATGCATATAACTGTAGGGAGATCAAGAAATCAGACCCTGATCTGGACAGGGTGAAGGTCAGATGCGGCGTCTGACGATGGATAGATGGCGGAATGCGCATAGGATTGCCGCATCAAGAAATCGGCTGCGACGCGTTTGTCGTGTCCGATTCCCGCATCCTTGCCTGACCAATTTGCTCAGCCATGAAACCCGCCTTGTCTGTTGCCATTCCTG
>NZ_SCTN01000337.1 GCF_004297345.1 Aquabacterium sp.
CGCCTGATCAGTTGGCCCCCCCCGATTCTCCAAGCGCCGCCCGCTTTCTGGCCCAGGCCACGCTGGCCACCACCCCGCATGACATCGACCAACTGGTGCAACTAGGATGGGATGCCTGGCTGGATCAGCAGTTCGCCATGCCCTTGCCCGATTCGCTGTGGGCCTGGATGAATGCCAAAGGCTTTGGCGCGGCGCAGTACAAGTCGACCGATGTGGGTATCGACAACGCCCTATGGTGGCGCCTGCTCAACAGCCCTGACACCTTGCGCCAGCGCGTGGTGCTGGTGCTGTCCGAGATCTTCGTGGTGTCGGTGCGCAATATGCCGGTGCCTTGGGGGCAGTTCGGCTGCGCGGCCTATTGGGATTTGCTGGAGGCAGAGTGCTTTGGCAACTTCCGCACGCTGATCGAGCGCATCACACTCAGCCCGGCCATGGGTGTGTACCTCAGCATGCGAGGCAGCAGCAAGGAAGACGCATCAGGGCGCAGGCCGGATGAGAATTTTGCACGTGAGCTGCTGCAACTGTTCACCATCGGCCTGGTGCAACTGCAGCCCGATGGTTCTCCGCAACTCGATGCCACAGGTCAGCCCGTCGAGACCTACAGCAACGACGACATCACCGGGTTGGCGCGGGTGTTCACCGGCTGGGACTTCGATCGCTTCGATGCCGGCAGCCCGGCCTATATGCAGCGCCCCATGGTGTTCAACCAGGCAGCGCACAGCACGGCAGACAAGACCTTTCTTGGCGCGACGATTGCCGGCAGCACACCGGGCCTGCTGGCCTTGCAGCAGGCTCTGGATGCCATCTGCCAGCATCCCAATGTGGCGCCCTTCGTGGCACGCAGGCTCATCCAGCGCCTGACCAGCAGCAACCCCAGCGCAGGCTATGTCAGCCGAGTGGCTGCCGCTTTCAACGACAACGGGCAAGGCGTGCGTGGCGACATGAAGGCCGTGATCCGTGCCATCTTGCTGGATGTCGAAGTGCGCCTGGGCCTGTCGCCGATGAGCACCGATGTGAGCGGCAAGTTGCGCGAGCCCGTCTTGCGTTTCCTGCAATGGGCGCGCGTGGTGCAAGTGCAAAGCGCGGATGGCTTGTGGAACGTGGGTGATCTGTCTGCGCCAGACAGGTTGGGCCAAAGTCCCATGCGTTCGCCCTCGGTGTTCAATTTCTTCCGGCCCGCCTATGTGCCGACGCAATCGGCGCTGGCGCAGCAAGGGCTGGTGGCGCCGGAGTTCCAGATCACCGATGAGTGCACCGTGATCGGCTATGCGAACTTCATGTTCCAGGTGCTGCCTTATGGGGCCTCTGGTGTGTCCGCGAACTATGCCGATTGGTTGCCCTTGGCCAATGATCCGGCTGCACTGGTCGATCGCATCAATCTGCTGTTCACAGGGCGAACTTTGTCCGCCACGTTGGTGGCCGATCTGGTCTCAGCCATCTCAACCTTGCCCATGAGCTTGAGCGATGGGGCTTTGAGGCGTGTGGTCACGGCCATGCTGATCGTGCTGTGCTCGCCCGAGTACCTGGTGCAGTTTTGACAAGCAGGAGGGCGCCACAAGATGTCTGTGTCTGATTCGAGCCGTCGTGCCTTCTTGCGCCGCGCAGGGGCTTTGTCCATGCTGGGTTCTGCCACGCCATGGGCTTTCAATCTAGCCGCCATGGCCGATGCGGCTGCGGCCACGTCTGCCAATGACGGCTACAAGGCGCTGGTGTGCGTGTTCCTGCAAGGTGGCAATGACCAGGCCAATACCCTGATCCCCTTCGATACGCCCAGCTATCTGAGCTACAACACTGCGCGGCCTACCCTGGCTTTATCGCAGGCCAGCCTGCAAGCCACGGCGCTGGTGCCTGCACAGGCCTTGCCTGATGCCCGCCAGATGGCCTTGGCACCGGCACTGGCGCCCATCAAACCGTATTTCGACATGGGCAAGCTGGCCGTGCTGCTCAACATCGGCCCGCTCATCCAGCCCACGTCGCTGGCGGACTTCCGCGCCCACCGCGTGGCACTGCCGCCCAAGCTCTTTTCGCACAACGACCAGCAATCGGTCTGGCAATCGTATGCCCATGAAGGCGCGCAGACAGGTTGGGGTGGGCGCCTGGGTGACCTGTTCATGTCGGGCAACGGCAAGGCGGCTTTCACCTGCGTCAACCTGGCTGGCAATGCGGTGTTCCTGGCGGGCGATCAGAGCACGCCCTACACGCTGGATCTCGCTGGCCCCGCACCCTTGCGTGCCGCCGATGGCCTGATGTATGGCTCGGCGGCCTGCTCGGATCTGTTCAAGCGCGTGGTCACGCAGCCTTCGAGCACGCATGTGATGGCGCAACTGCATGCGCGCACCATGCGCCGTGCGGTGGATGCGCAAGCCGACCTCAGCGCGGCCCTGGCCAGCGTGCCACGCCTGAGCACACCCTTCACGGCGGGCAATCGCCTGGCGGCGCAGTTGCAGATGGTGGCGCGCATGGTGGCCGCCAGCGGCAAACTGGGGCTGACCCGGCAGGTGTTCTTCGTGACGCTGGGTGGCTTTGATCTGCACGACAACCTGGGCAGCCAGCATTCGATCTTGCTGGGCCAGGTGGCCGATGCGCTCAAGAGCTTTGCCGATGCCACCAATGAGCTGGGCATGGCCGATCGCGTCACCACCTTCACGGCCAGTGATTTCGGGCGCACGCTCAGCAGCAATGGCGATGGCTCCGACCATGGCTGGGGCAGCCATCACTTCGTGCTGGGTGGGGCGGTGCAGGGTGGGCGCTTCTATGGCGCGCTGCCCGATGCCGGCCTCAATGGCCCGCAGGACATTGGTCAGGGCCGCCTGTTGCCGACGATGGCCGTGGACCAACTGGCGGGGGCGTTGGGCACATGGATGGGTGTGAGCAGCGTTGATCAACGTGCATTGATCGCCCCCCATCTGTCATCATTTGACCCACAAGTTCTGGCTAATCTTCTGCTGCCTGCCGCGCCGAGTGCGTCCTGAATCCGCTACCATGCGGCCCCAGTTCACATGGAGTCCGCATGAGCAGCAGCAAGCCCAATCAACTCAGCCGCACCGTCGCCAAGCTTCAGGGCCTGCCCGGCAACCTGAGCCCCTGGCTGACCAGCTTCATCCTGGGCAATGTGGTGCCACTGGTGGGCACATCCAGCCTGCGCTTTGAAGAGATCAGCAACGCACGCGTGGTGGTCAGCATCCGCAACCGCCGCAAGGTGCAGAACCACATCAAGGGTGTGCACGCCGCGGCCATGGCCCTGCTGGCTGAAACCGCCACGGGTTTTTGCGTGGGCATGAACGTGCCCGATGACAAGCTGCCGCTGATCAAGACGCTCAAGGTGGATTACCTCAAGCGCTCGGTGGGCGACATGAAGGCCGTGGCACAACTGCGGCCCGAGCAGATCCAGCAGATCCTCACGCAGGAAAAGGGCGAAGTGACCGTGCCCGTGAGCATCACGGACGAGTCCGGTCAGGAACCCATCCAGTGCGAGATGATCTGGGCCTGGGTGCCCAAGAAGCGGGGCTAATCAACCCTCGTCGTGCGCCACAGCGGGCGTCTCGCCCCGCTCGTAGACCACATTGGCACGGCCCACCAGCAGCGGATCGGGCTGCGGCACATTGCTGAGGTCCTTGTTGGCATAGGGCAATTTGTGCAGCAGGTAGCGCATGCCATTGAGGCGAGCGCGCTTCTTGCAATCGCTCTTGATCACCGTCCACGGCGCATCGGCCGTGTCGGTGTGGAAGAACATCGCTTCCTTGGCATGCGTGTAGCTGTCCCACTTGTCCAGTGAGGCCAGGTCAATGGGCGAGAGCTTCCACTGCTTGAGCGGGTGCGTCTCGCGCTCCTTGAAGCGGCGGCGCTGCTCCTTGCGGCTCACCGAGAACCAGAACTTGATCAGGTGCACGCCTGAGCGCACGAGGTTGCGTTCGAACTCCGGTGCCTGGCGCATGAACTCGCGGTATTCCTCGGGCGTGCAAAAGCCCATCACATGCTCGACGCCCGCACGGTTGTACCAACTGCGGTCAAACAGCACGATCTCGCCCGCCGTGGGCAGGTGCTGCACATAGCGCTGGAAATACCACTGGCCCTTCTCGACATCGCTGGGTTTTTCCAGAGCGACCACGCGCGCGCCGCGAGGGTTGAGGTGCTCCATCATGCGTTTGATCGTGCCGCCCTTGCCGGCCGCATCACGCCCTTCAAACAGGATCACCACCTTGGCGCCCGTGGCCTTCACCCAGGCCTGCAGCTTGAGCAGCTCCACCTGCAAGCGGTACTTCTGCTTCTCATAGTTCTTGCGCACCATGAGGTTCTTGTACGGGTAGGTGGTGGCATCGCGCCAGTGCGGGGCCAGTTCGTCGTCAGGGTTGCCTTTGGGGATGCTGCTTTCCAGCTTGCCCATCAAGGCGGCGCGCAGCACGGCGGCATCGTCAGGGGCCGAGCCCTTGAGCACGGCGTCCAGCGCCTGAGCCAGGTCGTCAGGCGGCGTCTGGCGGACGATGTCGTGCAGGGCGGCTACTTTGGCTTGTTGTGCGCCTTCGGTGGCCTGCTTGGCCACCAGATCCTCGATGCGTTTGCGCGAGCTGGCGGTGATCACGTCGCCTCGGCTGGCCCGTCGAGGGGCCTCACCTCGTGGCGCGGCGGCCTTCCTGGGGGCCTTGCTAGCGGTTTTGCTTGCGGCCTTGGTCGTGGTCTTGGTTGCTGTGCGGCGAGAGGCGATCGAGGTTTTGTCCATGGCGCGGTGGCGTTGTTTTCGGTATCCGACAACGCTACGCCTTTGGCGCGCTCAGGGCAAGGAATGAATCAGGAAACCAGTGCAGCATTTCGCGTGCAATTTGCCGTTTCAGCAAACGGGTATGTTGGTGGGTACGTGGCGCAGGATGGTCCTGACCAGCGTCTCCAGTTCAATGGGCTTGACGACCAGATCCACCATGCCCGCTTCCAGGCACTTGGCATGTTCTTCGGACATGGCGTGCGCAGTCTGGCCGATGACGGGCAGATTCGGGGCGAGTCGCTTGACTTGCCTGGTCGCGTCATAGCCGTCCATCTGCGGCATCTGGATGTCCATCAGCACGACGTCAAAGGCCTGCGCGCCCTTGTCCTGCAACTGCGCCAGCACGGCCAGGCCGCTGTCGCTCATGACGACCTGAGCCCCCTCGTAGCTCAACAGTTCGGACAGCACCATCTGGTTGACGAGGTTGTCCTCGGCAGCCAGAACGCGGATGCCTGCCAGGCGGCCCCCTGCGTATGTGGCCGCTTGCGTCTGCTCTTGCGATGGGGCGGTGGTTGGCCCCAGCGTGGATGTTTGCAGCGGCGACGGCTGTGTCGTGATCAGTGGCAGGCTGACTTCAAAGCGCGTGCCTTGCCCGGGTTCGCTGAAGGCGCGGATCTGGCCGTCCAGCATCTCGACCAGTCGCTTGGAGATGGTCAGGCCCAGGCCTGTGCCGCCGTACTGGCGCGTGGTGGAGCCATCAGCCTGCTCGAAAGGACGGAACAGCCCCTCGATCTGCGTTGGCGTCATGCCGATGCCCGTGTCGATCACGTCGATCAGCAGGTGCCCGTCTCGCGCATGGGCGTGCACGCGCACCTCGCCTTGCGCAGTGAACTTCACGGCGTTGGACAGCAGGTTCAGCACGATCTGCTCCAGCCTCAGCGCATCGCCCACGCAGGAGGCGGGGACGCTGTCATCCACATCGATCAGCAGAGGGAGTCCTTTTTCCCGGGCCCGCTCTTGCACCAGGGCCATGGCTCGTGCCAGCACCTCGCGGATTTGCACGGGTTGCAGGTCAATGCGCAGTTTGCCGGCTTCGATCTTGGAGAAGTCCAGGATGTCATTGATGACGCCCAGCAGCAGGCGGCCCGAGGCATTGATCTGATCGAAGATCTGGCGGGCTTCACCGGTGTGCTCACGCGCGCCGATCTGGGCCAGGCCCAGCACCCCATTGAGCGGCGTGCGGATCTCGTGGCTCATGTTGGCCAGGAAGTCGCTCTTGATGCGAGCCAGTTGCTCGGCTTCCTGGCGGGCCGTTTCCAGCTCGGCGGTGCGGGCCCGCACCATCTGCTCCAGGTGCTCCTGATGGGCTTGCAGCGCCACGCGAGCCTGCCTCACTTCGCTGATGTCCTGGATGGCGCCTTCGATCCGGGCCACTCGCCCATCGACCATGATCGGTTCGCCTTGCGTGCGAATCCATTTGGCAACACCTTTGGCGCTGATCAGTTCCAGCTCCAGGGCATAGGGTGTGCCTTCCGTGATGGCTTGGCGGATGGTCTGCGTGATCTTGTCGAGGTGCTCGCCCTGGAAGTAGCGCTGCCCGTCATTGAAGCGCAAGGACGCTGGCTGTGTGGGGTCCAGATCCAGGATGCGGGCGGCGCCATCTGTGCGGGTGCCTACCATGGTGGCCACATCCAGACTCCAGCCACCGACCTTGGCCAGCAGGCTCATGCGGTCCAGCAAGGCTTGCTTGTCGCGCAACGCAGCTTGCGTGCTCATCATCTCCGTGATGTCTCTGGACAAGCCGAACATGCCGAGCAATTGCCCCGCATCGTCCTTGACCGGGCCCTTTGTGACGAGGAAGGTGTGGTGATGGCCGTTGCGGAAGGTCAGCTGTTCTTGTGCGGTCTGCGTGGTGCCAGCCGCCATGATGGCCAGATCGACGGCACGTATCCGCTTGGCGGACGCCTCATCGAACAGCTCGGTGTCGTCCTTGCCGAGGATGTCCTCGATGGGGATGCCTGCCATGTTGCTGGTGGCCTGGTTGACCATCAGATAGCGGCCTGCCACGTCCTTGACGAAGATGGCTTCCGTGGTGCCCTCGATCACCGAACGCAGTAGCTGCTCGCTCTGGCGCAGGGCCGCTTCGGTGCGGCGGCGCTCGCTGATGTTCAGTGCGAGGCCGATCACCGCATGCCCTGTTGCGGTTTTCAGACCTCGTCCATGCACTTCCAGTTCGACGTGCGTGCCATCTTTGCGCAAGCCGGTGAAGCCATAGCGGGCCTCCTGCGACGGGTCGTCAAAACGGGTTTGCAACTGTTGTCGGACCCTCTCCCGGTCAGGTGGGGCGACCAGGGCACTCACGGGCAGGCGGTGAATGATGTCGTCGGGATCGTCGTAGCCCAGCATGGTGGCAAAGGCCGGGTTCACATAACGAAAACGATCGCCTTCAATGATGTAGATGCCTGCCAGGGTCTGCTCGACCAGGGCTTCAAACTTGCGGTTGCTGGCGCGATGCTCGAGCCGCCGCAGCCATTCGATCATCATGCTCATGAGCAGGCCCATGGCCACGAACACACCGATGGCCACGGTATGAGACGGCTTGGCCAGATGCCATGACATCGCAGGGGGCACAAAAACGTACCAGCTCAAGGCCGCTGACAGCGCGGTGGCCAGGCTGCCCGCATACCAGCCGCCCAGCCAGGCTGCGACGAACACGGCGGGGTAGTCGAGCAGCCAGGCGTAAGGATCGATCTGTGCCCAGAAGACCCATTGGAGGGCTGCCGCCAGCAAGGGCGGGATGATCCCCCACAGTACGCTGAGCCACCCTCCCTGGCTGGGTGTGTCGTCAGTCAGGTTGATGTCGGTGTCGGCGGGCACGTTCTGCAGCGTGACCCACAACATCGCCGCTGTCACGGCAATGAAGACGAGGCCCTTGAACGTGGAGAAGCGCGCCAGCGCGTGCGGGTCGGCAAAGAGCTCTAGTACCCGGTCAGACAGCAGGATCCAGGCGCCCGCGAACACGGCGTAGCCGACAGTGGCCCGAAGGCTGAACAGCGCGCGTCGTGTGACCTGCATCCCTGTGCTCCGCCCCTGGGAATGGGGCTCGCACGATTATGGCGTCCTGCGCCAGCTAGCCGGCGCTAGGGTTCAACCGGATGTCAGTTGCTTGCGTCAACGCGGGCCGTTACGGCCTTGCCACTGCGCAGGCCCAGCTTCTTGAGCAAGGCCTGGTCGTTGTCGAAAGCCGGGTTGCCGGTGGTCAGCAGCTTGTCGCCGTAGAAGATCGAATTGGCGCCAGCCAGGAAGCACATGGCCTGCACGGCCTCGCTCATGGCCTGCCGGCCGGCCGAGAGACGCACACGGGCCTTGGGCATGGTGATGCGGGCCACGGCGATGGTGCGCACGAACTCCAGCGGGTCAAGCGGCGGCGTGTCAGCCAAAGGGGTGCCAGGTACGCGCACCAGGTCGTTGATGGGCACCGACTCGGGATAGGTGGGCAGGTTGGCCAGTTGGGCGATCAGGCCAGCGCGGCCTTCGCGGGTCTCGCCCATGCCCACAATGCCCCCACTGCAGACCTTGATATTGGCGGTGCGCACGTGGCCCAGGGTGTCCAGGCGGTCTTGCAGATCGCGCGTGGAGATGATGTCGCCGTACAGCTCCGGGGCGGTATCGAGGTTGTGGTTGTAGTAATCCAGGCCGGCATCTTTCAGGGACTTGGCCTGGGTGTCGGTCAGCATGCCCAGGGTGCAGCAGGCTTCCAGGCCTTCGTCCTTGATCACGCCGATCAGTTCGGCCACTTTCTCGATGTCGCGGTCCTTGGGGGCGCGCCAGGCGGCACCCATGCAGAAGCGGCTGGCGCCGGCATCACGCGCGGCGACCACGGCTTCGCGCACTTCGTCTGGCGACATCAGCTTGCTGGCTTCCACGCCCGTGTCGTGCGAGGCCGATTGAGGGCAGTAGCCGCAGTCTTCAGGGCAGCCGCCGGTCTTGACCGACAGCAGCGTGGCGTGTTCGATTTCGTTGGCGTCCCAGTGGGCGCGATGCACCTGCTGGGCCTGCCACATCAGGTCGTTGAAGGGCAGGTTCAGCAGTTCCAGCACCTTGGTGCGCGGCCAGGGCGCGTTGCTGTCGTCGTGGTCCGTACAGTCGCCGCCGCAGCCATGGCTGTTGAGGATGGCCTTCTTGGGGACGATCTGGATCGGCTTGGATTCAGTCGAAGAGGGGGTCGAGCACTGAGACATGGACTGACGACCGCGCCCGGGCGCGGCATGAGTTGACGGAGCAAGCAGGTGCGAGTGTAGTCTGCCGTGCGCTTGACATGGGTGACGTTGAAATCATTCTGATGACGCAGGTCGAGTGGTGCGTCAACAAGCGCCCGGGTTTTTGATGATGTGAAAACGGGTGTCGCCGCCAGCCTTGCAGTAAGCTCGCGCCATGCGTTTTGAACACCTCATCGAGATCAATTCACCGAAGTTGGCCGCGCAGATGGCGGCGTCCGTCTTCACGCGCGAGCAGCTCTGGCACGGCCTGATGGCGCGCGTCCAGACGCCGCAGCGTTTTCCCAATGGGCCTGAATCCTGCGAGTGGCAGGAAACCTCGCCTGGCGTGTTCAGCCGCACCTTGCGCTTTGGCCAGCATGCTTTTCGCGATGAGGTTCAGACCGAGCTGCATCAGCGCATGCAGTTCACGCCGGAACCACACGGTGACACGGCCCCAATCCGCCTGACAATCAGCATTGAAGAGCCTCAGTCGCATCAGATGGTGCTGCGCTTTGTGTATGTGGCCCTGGGCGAGCAGACTGCCGAAGAGGCCTATTACAACGACTATCGCCATAACGCCTGGCTGCACAACGACCGGGACATGGTGCGTTGCCTGCGCGAATGGCTGGACAACGGCGAGTTCGCCAGCGCCAGTCACTGAGGGGCTTTGGGCAAGCGCACCACGAAGCGCGAGCCCACATTCAACTCGCTGCTGACCGTCACCTGGCCGCCCATGCGCTCGACCAGTTGTTTGACGATGTAAAGCCCCAAGCCTGTGCCTTCCACCTTGGCTGACATGGCTTGCACACGCTGGAAGGGGTGAAAAAGGATGGCGGCATCCTCGGGCGTCATGCCCACACCATTGTCGGCAATCACCAGGCACACCTGATCTGCCTCTTCTTGGGCATCCAGGATGATGTGGCCGCCGGGGCGGTTGTACTTGCAACCATTGCTCAGCAGATTGACCAGCACCTGCTGCAGGCGGCAGCTGTCCGCCATCACATGAAAGCGCTGTGCGGGTATGCGGTTGACGATCGTTACTTCATAGCGTTGCAGGGCAGCCTCGACCAGCACCAGGCTGGCGTTCACGATGCCTGACAGCTCGGTGCGATTCGGGTGGATGCTGATCTCGCCGGCTTCCACCTTGCTGAGGTCCAGCACGTCCTCCACCAGCTTGAGCAGTTGCTGCCCCGCGTCCAGGATCCATTCGACCTGGCGTTGCTGGGTGGCGTGCAGAGGCTGCTGGCGGTCCATGGACAGCAGTTGAGCAAAGCCCAGGATGGCGTTGAGCGGCGTGCGCAGTTCGTGGCTGAGGCGGGACAGGAAGTGGCGCTGTGAATGGGCAACCTTCTCGGCCGCGTCTCGTTCGACGAACAGTTGCTGGCGCAGTTGCTCCTGCGTCACGTCACGCACGACCCCAACGATGCGTTGCGATGGATCTTGCCCTTTGTCGGGCAGGTCTCCGATGGTCTCCAGGTAGCGCGGCTGCGTCTGGCCTGGCAGCACCACGCGTACCGTGAGGCGGAAAAGGTGGTGACCAGCCAGGGCGGCTTGAACGGTCTGATCGGCCTGACGGCGATCCTCCGGGTGAACACGTTCCAGCAAGGCCCGCCCCGGCAGGGTGACCGGGCTTTCCGGCAAACCATACAGCGAGGCGGCATGGGCGTCCAGCGTGACCACCGTGCCATCGGCATCCAGCTCAAACAAGCCCAATTTGGCGCCGACCACGGCCAGTTCAAGGCGACGGTTGGCACGGGCGAGGTCTTGCTGATAGCGATGTTGGCGCCGCAAGCCCTGGCGCATGATCAGGTAGCCGGCCAGCGACAAGGCCCCCATGGCCAGCAGCGTGGCGCCAACCAGCAGGTTTTCAGTGAGGCGCGATGCCCGCGCGAGGTTGGTGCTGAAGCGGATTTCAGCCTGGAACAGCGCTTCATTGAGTTGATGGATGCCTTGCAGGATTGCCTTGATTTGGGCAGGCGAGGCATCACCTTGAATGGCCAGGCGCAGCGCCTGGCCCTGGGCCTGCAAATGGGCAATCAACTGATCGCCTTCTTCCCAGGCGGTCAGCGAGTCTTTGAACAGGTCCCGGTCACCGAACTGGCGAAACAGGGTGATCATGCCGCCGATGTCGTCCGGGTGGTTGCCGCCATCCAGGAAGGCCGCGCGGATGGCGGGCGTGTCCAGCGTGTGCTGGCTCATGCCTTCGCGTGCGCGGCGGTCGCCCAAGGGCACTTTGAGGGCGGCCTCGAACAGCACATAGTCCGTGTTGTCATGGCTGGCCGCGTAATCGCGCAGGTGCTGCACGGCTTCATTGCGTGCTTTCGACCACAGGCTCTCGCCTCCCACATAAGCGCGAACGGCGCCCAGCAGCATGACGCTGACAATGGCCATGCAGCCCACGAGCCCGACCACCACCACGGAGGGGGCCAGTACATACAGGTACAGGCGCCTGGAGGGCGGTCGTCGAACCGATGCTGGCGTCATCAGGGCTTGGCTTCTTGTTGGGTGACATACCCATGCATGCACCATGGGCGTGCACCAAAGCTATCAGAAAGCGATGCCCCTGAAAAGCAAGCGGAGCTTAAGCGTGCAGCGCTGTGGCGCAACTAGAGCACGGGGTGGGGCAGGCTGCGTTCCTGAAGGGGTGGGGAAACACGGAGGTGCCCTTCGCGCACCGCTTCACGCAGGCTGGGTAGCCTGGCTTGCATGTCTGCCGCGTGGCGCCCCAGACCGCGCACCACGCACAGGCATGCCGGGCCGCATGCGGCGTAGCGGGTGAGGTCTTGCGGATCGAGCAAGCCACCGATGGCGACGACCGGGGCGGGGCTGTGCGCCACCCACCAGCGCAGGTTGTCTTCGCCTTGCGGCACCCAGGGCATGTCCTTGGTGGTGGTGGGCAGCACCGGCCCGCAGGCGATCAGGCTGGCGCCGCAGCCTGCAGCGCGTGCCAGCTCCCAGGGGCTGTGCGAACTCAGGCCCAGCACGATGCGGCCACGGGCAGCCAGCAACTGCTGTTGATCGGTGGGGCTGAGCCCGAGCAGATCTTCCTGGCCCAGGTGCAGGCCCAGCTTCAAGTCAGGGTCTTGCGGCAGGGACAAGGCCTGTTGCCAGTGATCGTTGATGAACAGCAGGGCGCCGTGCTCGGCACAGGTACGCGCACTGGCTGCCATGTGGGCTTCCGCGCCTTCTCTGGCCTTGTGGCGCAATTGCAGGCAGCGCATGCCGGCTTGGGCGGCGGCTTGCAGTTGCTCGCTGTCGGGCAGGATGCCGTAGAGCCCGTCTGGTGGGGCGTCGAATGGCAGGAACAGCGGGCGATCGGATCCATCGCCCTGTGTGATCTGCCAGGGCAGTGCGCGCCCGATGCCCAGCCACGGCAAGGGGCCCAGTGGGCGGGCAGCCGATGGCATGACCGGGCCAGGCCCTTCACCAGCCTCGTGTGCATTGAGCAAGGCCTGGGTTGTGCGCATCTTGGCCAGCACGATGGCATCTGCGCCCACGTGGCCCAGCGCCAGGGCACTGGCGGCCGCCGTGGCAAACGTGCAGCCGCTGCCGTGGTGATGGCGCGTGGCCACGCGGCGGTTGCTCAGCCAGCCTTGCGCGTGAGGGGCCGCGTCCATCCAGTCCAGTGCCCAGTCAGGTGAGGGCGCATCACCGCCCGTGATGACCACGTTGCGGGCGCCCATTTCGCGCAGGCGCAAGGCCAGGTCGGGCAGATCCTCTTGAGCGCCATCGTGTCGAGCCGGTCGCCCCAACAGGCGCTGGGCTTCAGACCGGTTGGGCGTGATCAGCGTGGCCAGCGGCAGCAGGTGGCGGCGGTAGGCCCACAGCACTTCGTCGTTGCTGAACGCCGCACCACCGGCAGAGGCGCCCAGCACCGGGTCGATGACCAGCGGCAGATTCGGGTTGATTTCGCGCAGTTGCCGCACCCAGGTGGCCACCACTTCGATCAAGGCCACGTCGCCCAGCAGGCCGGTCTTGATGGCGGCGGGCGGCATGTCTTGCGCGAGGGCCTGAAGCTGCGCATCCAGCTGGGCGGGCGATACGGGGAAAATGGCCTTCACGCCCATCGAGTTCTGTGCGGTGACGCAAGCGACCACGGGGCACAGGTGCACGCCCATGGCATCAGCGGCACGTTGGTCGGCACTCAGGCCTGCGCCGCCTGCGCTGTCTTGCCCGGCGATGCTCCAGATGATGGGCGGGCGGGTGGTACGGCTCATGGGTGTCACAACAGCACAAAGGGTTGGCCGCCAACAGGCGTGGTGGCCACGGCCACGTCGCTGGTGGGCATCAAGCCGGCCTTGAAGCCTGCCCGGCCGCCTTGCACCGCATGTGCAAAGGCGCTGGCCATGCCCACCGGGTTGCCCGATTGCGAGACCGCCGAGTTCAACAGCACCGCATCCATGCCCAACTCCATGGCGGCAGCCGCATGCGATGGTGCGCCCAGGCCTGCATCCACGATCAGGGTGATGTGGGGCAGGCGCGCGCGCAAGGTGCGCAGCGCCCAGGGGTTGAGCAGGCCCAGGCCAGAGCCAATGGGGGCCGCCCAAGGCATGAGGATGCGGCAGCCTGCATCGACCAGGCGTTGCGCGCTCACCAGGTCATCGGTGCAATAGGGCAGCACCTCGAAGCCATCGCTGATCAACTGCCGTGCGGCTTCGACCAGCTCGAAAGGATCGGGCTGCAGCGTTTGTTCATCGCCCACCACTTCCAGCTTGATCCAGTGCGTGCCCAATAACTCACGCGCCATGTAGGCCAGGTTGATGGCTTCGCGTGCGCTGCGGCAGCCTGCGGTGTTGGGCAGCAGGTGTGCGCCGCGTTCCTTGGCCGTGTCGCGGATGATCTGCACGAAGCCGTTGTCGCCACCGCCGGGTACGGCCAGTGTGCGCTTGAGGCCCAAGGTCAGCACCTGCGAGCCGGAGGCATCGATCGCTTCGCGCAGCACTTGAGGCGAGGGATAGCCGGCTGTGCCCAGCAGGAAGCGGCTTTGCAGGGTGGTGTCACCAATCTGCCAGGTGTCGGTCATGTCAGGTCTCCGTGAGAGGGGCGGTCCACATCTACCCGCCAGTGATGGGGGAAAAGCACAGCACGGCATCGCCGTCGTGCAGCAGGTGCCCGGCGCGTGCGCCGCGTGGCACGAACTCGCCGTTCACGGCTGTGGCCACTTGTTCGGCTTGTTTGCCCAGGGCGGGCAGCAGGTGATCCAGGGCATCACACAAGGTGCTGCCAGCAGGCAGGTTCAGTGGGCCTTGATCGGTTTGAACGGTGATGGGGGCGGCCAGTGCTTGCGCGGTGTTCATGGGTTCAACTCGAATGCGCGGGTGTGTCGGTGGTTCGGATGGGCAGCTCAAATGGCCAGGGCCGGGTCATCGCAGGCTGCAGTGCTGTGCAGGCCGATGCGTGACAAGGCTTCGTCCACCAGTGAGGGGCCCAGCAACCAGCCATGGCGATACAGGCCGTTGATGCGCACCATGCCGGGCTCGATGTGGATCTCGGGGCGATGGTCGGGCAAGGCCGGGCGCAGGTTCACGTCCATGCGCAGGATGCGAGCCTCCGCCAATGCCGGGATCACGCTGTGCGCGGCGGCCAACAGTTCGACAGCCGAGCGCAGCGACATCGGCGAGCGGTCTTCGCTTTCGATCTCGCTGGCGCCGATCAGCACCACATCGCCCGGGCGCGGCACGATGTAGACGCGATGGCGCGGATGCAGCAGGCGCACAGGGCGTTGCAGGTCCACGCCGGGCGCGTGCAGCCAGACCACTTCGCCGCGCACGCCGCGCACAGGCGCATCAGGGCGGGCGCCCGTGCCCCGCAGGTCGAAGACCCAGTCGTAGTGATCGCCCTGGTGGTTGCGGCAGGCCGCCACATCCAGCTTGTGCGGGCTGACGTGCTTGACCGGCTGGGCCCAGTGCCAATGCACATGGGGCGCATCTTCGAACAGGCATTGCAGCGTGCGCACCGTGTCGATGTGGCCTTCGCCATGCAGCATCCAGGCGTGTAGCGGTCCGGCGCTGCCATGCAAGCAAGGCTCGACCTGGCGCAACTGCCCTGCGCTCAAGGTCTCAGGTTGACGAGGTGCCGAAGTGGGGCGGCGATCGGGGCCTTGCAAGCCTTCATCGAGCCGGCTCAAGACACGTCTGGCTGCGCCCAGATCCGTGCCGTGCGCGACCATCAGGCTGCCCCTGCGCGCAAAGTGAGGTGGCTTGTAGGTGCGGCGAGACAGCGCACCCGTGATCTGCTCCCAACGGTTGATCGAATGCCAGCCGCGTGCCGCCACATCTGGCTCCGCTGTTTCCAGTTCGGCCAGAGGGCTGAGCATGCCCGCCGCCGTGAAGCCGGCCGCGCCATGGCCGTCATAGGCTGGTTGCGGGCCGGGGGCAGGGTCGAACACGCTGACCTGATGGCCCTGATGGGCCAGCGTCCAGGCCATGAGTCGACCCAGCAGGCCGGCGCCCGCAATGCCGATCTTCAGCTTGCGGTCCGGGGTGGGAGAAGCGCCTTGCATGACGGCTCCTTCTTGGTAGGTATGACCGTTTGGTCGCAGCCTCAGGCAGCAGGGCGCTCGGCCTTGATCGGGATGTAGAGCTCGCCGCCAACTTGCTTGAACTCTTCGGACTTGGTGGCCATGCCACGGCTGAGGGCTTCGCCCTCGCCTACGCCCTGTGACGCTGCAAACTCACGCACCTCCTGCGTGATCTTCATCGAGCAGAACTTGGGGCCGCACATCGAGCAGAAGTGCGCCACCTTGGCTGCGTCCTTGGGCAGCGTCTCGTCGTGGAAGTCACGTGCCGTTTCGGGATCCAGGCCCAGGTTGAACTGGTCCTGCCAACGGAAGTCGAAGCGGGCTTGCGAGAGCGCATCGTCCCGCGCACGGGCGCCAGGGTGGCCCTTGGCGATGTCCGCCGCATGGGCGGCGATCTTGTAGGCGATCAGGCCCTGCTTGACGTCGTCGCGGTTGGGCAAGCCCAGGTGTTCCTTGGGCGTCACATAGCACAGCATGGCCGTGCCCATCCAGCCGATCATGGCTGCACCGATGGCCGATGCGATGTGGTCGTAGCCAGGTGCCACGTCAATCGTCAGCGGGCCCAGGGTGTAGAAGGGCGCCTCAGCGCAGTGCTTGAGCTGCTCGTCCATATTGGCCTGGATCATGTGCATCGGCACGTGGCCCGGGCCTTCGATGATGGTCTGCACATCGTGCTTCCAGGCGATCTGCGTGAGCTCGCCCAGCGTGTGCAGCTCGGCGAACTGCGCTTCGTCGTTGGCGTCAGACAGGCAGCCAGGGCGCAGGCCATCGCCCAGCGAGAAGGTCACGTCGTACGCCTTCATGATCTCGCAGATCTCTTCGAAGCGCGTGTACAGGAAGTTTTCCTTGTGGTGAGAGATGCACCACTTCGCCAGGATCGAGCCACCGCGCGACACGATGCCTGTGCGGCGCTTGGCCGTCATTGGGATGTGGTGCAGGCGCAGGCCAGCGTGGATGGTGAAGTAGTCCACGCCTTGTTCTGCTTGCTCGATCAGCGTGTCACGGAAGATTTCCCAGGTCAGGTCTTCGGCCACGCCGCCGACCTTCTCCAGTGCCTGATAGATGGGCACGGTGCCGATGGGCACGGGGCTGTTGCGCACGATCCAGTCACGCGTGGTGTGGATGTGCTTGCCGGTGGACAGGTCCATCACGGTGTCGCCACCCCAACGGATCGACCACACCATCTTCTCGACTTCTTCCTCGATGGACGAGGTCACAGCCGAGTTGCCGATGTTGGCGTTGATCTTGACCAGGAAGTTGCGGCCGATGATCATCGGCTCCAGTTCCGTGTGGTTGATGTTGGCGGGGATCACGGCGCGGCCACGGGCCACTTCATCGCGCACGAACTCGGGCGTGATCTCGCGCGGGATCATGGCGCCCATGGGGTTGCCGCGCAGACGGGCTTCGCGCTCGGCGTCCATGCCGTATTTGGCACGCCAGTCTTCCGCTTGATCAATGCGGCGCTGGTTTTCGCGCAGGGCCACGAACTCCATCTCGGGCGTGATGATGCCTTTGCGTGCATAGTGCATCTGCGACACGTTGTGCCCCGCCTTGGCTCGGCGCGGCTGGCGTTGCAGGCTCTTGGTGGCTTCACGCAAGGCGGCCATGCGAGCGTCATGACGCTCGTCAGCCTTGAGGCCATCGTCCATCGCCTGGATGGTGCGGCCTTCATACAGCTCTGTGTCACCACGGGCGACCACGGCGGCCTCGCGCACGGGAGGCAGGCCCTTGGTGACGTCGATCTGCACGTTCGGGTCGGTATAGGGGCCCGAGCAGTCGTACAGGCTCACGACTTCGCCATTGGTCAGCGAGACTTCGCGCATCGGTACTTGCACGCCTTCGTGGCTGCCTTGGATATAGACCTTGCGAGAACCCGGCAAGGGTTCGCGGGTCAGGCGCGTGAGTTCGTCCAGCGCTTGCAGCGCAACAGCGGCGGTGTGGTCAGGGGCATTCATCGGCAGCTCCAACGGTGGCAGTGGCAACACATGCTCCGAGGGGTGCCTGGAACCTGACGGGCGTCAGGCGCTGCGAGGTGTGATCAGGCCCCGGATTCCTTGCCCATCTTGGGCAGGAGGGGACGAGGGCGGACCACTCGCGTCAGGTACGGCTCTTCTTTCGCCGGTATGAACCGGATCAAGTTCAGCGGGTTCGGTATTCCATCTCAGCGCCAGCACGAATCACGTGAGGCACACCCCGGAGCAGTGCGCAGTGTAAGCGCAAGCGGCGGGGCGGATGAAAGGTCTGTCAGGAAATAGGGGAAATCAACAAGCCGCGTTCAAGGACGGAAGCTGGCTTCGATCACGCCACCTTTGTGCATGGCGCTGAAGGTCGAGCCCGTGCCCGCCATGGTCGGCTTGATGATGGCCAGATCATGGGCGGATTCAACGCGCTGCGGCGTTTTGGGGCTCATGAAGCGTTCCTTGAAGGCCGCCAGGGCCTGGTTGGCCTCATGCGGCGTGGGGCCGATGAGTGCCAGCAACAAGGCAAGGGGCGCGATGGCGAACAGCGGGCGCATGGTTGGTCGATGACAGGGAAGGCCTGAAATAATTCTGAATGGACCTAGTGTAGGAATCGGGGGCTGATTGCGGCATCCCCGGCACAGGGGGGCGGAATCCCTCGTCCATGGGGGGGCAATGTCCCTTGAGCCCAGGGATCGGGCAGGCCAGCGGCGGGGGTGTCAGCCTTGGTCGCGCTTGACGACGTGGATGCGGTGATCCTTGCCTGGCGCCGCGGCGGTGCTGCCGCAGTTGCCGCAGCCGCTGCTGCATGAGGCGGACGGTGCCGTCGCCGTACCGCAGGCCGTCAAGCCTGAAGGTGATGCGGCAGGTGCGGGTGCCAGCAGGCCTTTGAGCCCAGGCCACCAACGCCGCGCCAGATAGCCGGCTGCCATCAGGCAGATGGCCATGGTCACGATGCTTTGCCAGTCCGTGCGCATGTCAGGCTCCCCACCTGAGGGCCAGGTGATAGACCACGTAGGAGGCGCCGTAAGCCAGGGCAAACATATAGCCCAGCATGATCATCGGTACGCGCCAGCCATTGGTTTCGCGCCGGGTGACGATCAGCGTGGACAGGCACTGCGGCGCATACACGTACCAGGTCATGAGCGACAAGGCGGTGGGCAGGGACCATGCATGGCCGATCAGGCCTTGCAAAGCGCTGCTCAGTTCATCGCCCGTTTGCGACATCGAATAAACGGTACCGAGGGCCGCCACAGCCACCTCACGTGCGGCCATGCCCGGCACCAGCGCAATGCAGATCTGCCATGTGAAACCGATGGGCGCGAAGATCACTTCCAGCGCGCGCCCGGCCATGCCGGCCAGGCTGTATTGAATGGCCGGGCCCGTGGCGCCATCCGGTGGCGAGGGGAAGTTCGACAGGAACCACAGCACGATCATCAGCGACAGGATGATCGTGCCCACGCGTTTGACGAAGATGCTGGCGCGTTCCCACAGGCCCAGCGCCAGGTTCTGCAGATGGGGCACGTGGTAATCGGGCAGCTCCATCAGCAGGGGCTGCGCGCCACCTTGCTTCATGAACTTCTTGAGCACCAGGGCCACGAGCATGGCCGAGAAGATGCCCGCCATGTACAAGGCAAACAGCACCAGCCCTTGCAGGTTGAAGATGCCACCCACCGTGCGATCAGGAATGAAGGCCGCGATCAGCAGTGCATAAACCGGCAGCCGGGCCGAGCAGGTCATCAAGGGCGCGATCAGGATGGTGACGATGCGGTCACGCGGATCGGCGATGGTGCGGGTGGCCATGATGCCGGGAATGGCGCAGGCAAAGCTGGACAGCAGCGGGATGAAGGCGCGGCCGGACAGGCCCACGCTGCCCATGATGCGGTCCAGCAGGAAGGCTGCGCGAGGCAGGTAGCCCGAGTCTTCCAGCGCCAGGATGAAGCCGAACAGGATCACGATCTGTGGCAGGAAGACCAGCACGCTGCCCGCACCGCCGATGACACCATCGACCAGCAGGCTGCGCAACATGCCATCGGCCATGTGAGCCTTGACCAGGTCACCGACCTGCCCCACGCCGTTGTCGATCAGGTCCATGGGCAGCTTGGCCCAGGTGAACACTGCCTGGAAGACCAGGAACATCA
>NZ_SCTN01000338.1 GCF_004297345.1 Aquabacterium sp.
GCTCGCGGTGTTGTCGAATGAATCGGTGCAGGCTGATCTGAACAACATTCGCGCGGCGTTGCACGAGGCTGATGCACTGATGACGGAAGCGCGTGCCAATGCTGATCGCGCGCGTTCCTTGCATGGCAGTGGTGTCATGAGCACGCAGGATTCGCAACGCGCCCTGACCGCCGAGCAAACGGCCAAGGCCCGCCTGGATGCCGTTCGTGCGCAACTGGCCTCGCAAGAGTTGCGCATGCGCCAGACGCGCATCGTGGCATCTGACGAGGGAGTGATTTCTGCGCGTCAGGCTACCGCGGGTGCGGTTGTGCAAGCCGGGCAGGAACTCTTTCGTCTCATTCGCCAGAGCCGCCTGGAATGGCGTGCCGAAGTGCCGTCCGCTGATCTGCAGCGCGTCAAACCCGGCATGGTGGCCTGGGCTACGCCGCCTGGCGGCACGCCTGTGCAAGGCAAGGTCCGCATGGTGGCGCCCACGGTGGACGCCGCCACGCGCAATGGCCTGGTCTATGTGGATCTGCCTGCTGCGGCTTTGAACGCGGGGGCGCGTGCTGGCATGTTCGCCTCCGGCCGGCTGGAGATCGGGCAATCGCAAGGCTTGACGCTGCCTCAAACCGCCGTGCAACTGCGTGACGGTTTCAGCTACGTCTTCAAGGTCAGCGATAAGGGCGTGGTCACGCAAGCCAAGGTGAGCGTGGGGCGCCGCGTGGGTGATCGCATCGAGATCCTGCAAGGCCTGGATGCCAACGCCAATGTGGTTGCTTCTGGCGTGGGCTTCCTGACCGATGGCGACAGCGTGCGCGTCGTGAAGGGCAGCCAGTCATGAACGTTTCCGCCTGGTCGATCAAGAACCCGATTCCGGCCGTCCTGTTGTTCATCATGCTCACGCTGTGGGGACTGATGGGCTTTAGCGGCATGAAGATCCAGAACTTTCCGGACATCGATCTGCCCACCGTTTCCGTCACGGCGTCCTTGCCAGGCGCGTCGCCTGCACAGTTGGAAACCGAAGTGGCGCGCAAGCTGGAGAACTCGATTGCCACGCTGCAAGGCATCAAGCACATCTATACCAAGGTGCAGGATGGCAGCGTGCTCGTGTCCGTCGAGTTCCGCCTGGAGAAGCCCACGCAGGAAGCCGTGGACGATGTGCGTGATGCCGTCTCGCGCGTGCGGGCCGATTTGCCTGGTGATCTGCGTGACCCGGTCATCTCCAAGATGAACCTGTCGGGCGCACCGATTCTGACCTACACCGTGGCATCCAAACGCATGGATGACGAGGCCCTGTCCTGGTTCGTGGACAACACGGTCACCAAGACCATGCTGGCCGTCAAGGGCGTGGGTGCCGTGGCCCGTGTGGGCGGCGTGAGCCGCGAGGTGCGCATCGAGCTGGATCCAGCGCGCCTGCTGGCACTCAATGCTTCTGCCGCCGATGTGTCGCGCCAGTTGCGCAGCCTGCAGCAGGAAGCGTCGGGTGGCCGCATGGACCTGGGTGGTGGTGAGCAATCCGTGCGTACCGTGGCCACGGTCAAGTCAGCCGACGAGCTGGCCGCCATGGAGGTGACCTTGTCTGACGGCCGCCATGTGCGCCTCGATCAGGTCGCCACTGTCAGCGATACCGTGGCCGAGCGCCGCAGTGCCGCCTTGCTCAACGGCAAGCCGGTGGTGGGCTTCGAGATCACACGCTCACGCGGAGCCGGGGAGGTGGAAGTGGCCAAGGGCGTGCGTGCCAAGCTGCAAGAGCTCAAGGCCAAGCACCCGGACATCGAGATCACCGAAGCCTTCAACTTCGTGGACCCTGTGGAAGAGAACTACCACGGCTCCATGTACCTGCTGTATGAGGGCGCGATCCTGGCTGTGATCGTGGTGTTCTTTTTCCTGCGCGACTGGCGCGCCACATTGGTGTCGGCGGCGGCCTTGCCCTTGTCGGTGATCCCGGCATTCGGCTTCATGCACTTGCTGGGCTTTTCGATCAATGTGGTGACGCTGCTGTCCTTGTCGCTGGTGGTCGGGATTCTGGTGGACGATGCCATCGTCGAGATCGAGAACATCATGCGCCACCTGGCCATGGGCAAGACGCCGATGGAAGCCGCAATGGAGGCCGCCGATGAGATCGGCCTGGCCGTGATTGCGACCACCTTCACGCTGATTGCTGTGTTTCTGCCTACCGCCTTCATGGGAGGCGTGCCGGGCAAGTTCTTCGTTCAGTTTGGCTGGACGGCGGCGATCGCCGTGTTCTTCTCGCTGGTCGTGGCGCGGATGCTGACGCCGATGATGGCGGCCTACATCCTCAAGCCACCCAAGGGCGAGCATGGCGAGCCGGGCTGGATGCGTCTGTACCTGGGCTGGGCACGCTGGTGTCTGAAGCACCGCGTGTGGACCTTCTTGATCGTGCTGGGCTTCCTGGGCGGTTCCTTCTTCCTGGCCGGGCGCCTGCCCACGGGTTTCATCCCACCGGATGACCTGTCGCAAACGCAGGTCTTCCTGTCGCTGCCACCGGGTAGCACCTTGCAGCAGTCCTACAAGCTGGCCGAAGAGGCCCGCGTGATCGTGCAGCGCAACCCGCACGTGAAGATGGTCTACACAGCCATTGGCGGCGGCGCATCGGGCAGCGACCCTTTCATGCCACAAGGCTCGGCTGAGGTGCGCAAGGCCACCTTGACCATCAACATGACGCACCGCAAGGATCGCCCCGGCATCAGCAAGCAAGCCATTGAAGGCGAGTTGCGCAAGGCGCTGGAGGTGCTGCCTGGCGTGCGTGTGAACGTGGGCTTTGGCGGCTCCGCCGAGAAGTACATCCTGGTGCTCTCTGGTGAAGATGGGCAGACCTTGTCAGCGCATGCCGAGGTGGTGGCGCGCGAGCTGCGCAGCATCCCGGGCATTGGCAACGTCACGTCAACCTCCAGCCTGGTTCGCCCCGAGCTGATCGTGCGGCCTGACATTGCCCGCGCTGCTGATTTGGGTGTGAACACGGCCACCATTGCCGACACCTTGCGCATTGCCACGGTGGGTGACTACGAGCAGGGCCTGCCCAAGCTGAACCTGTCGCAACGCCAGGTGCCCGTGGTGGTGCGCTTGCCGGATGCGGCGCGCACCGATCTGGATTTGCTGGCACGCCTGCCGGTGCCGGGCGCGCGCGGCCCTGTGCCGCTGGGCAATGTGGCCACGCTGGTGCAAGACAGCGGCCCTGCACAGATCGACCGCTATGACCGCCAACGCAATATCAACTTCGAGATCGAGCTGAACCAGCAGCCGCTGGGCGATGTGCAGAAGAAGGCCCTGGCTTTGCCGAGCTTGCGCAACCTGCCGCCAGGGGTCACGCAATCCACGATCGGTGATGCAGAAGCCATGGGCGAGCTGTTCGCGAGTTTTGGCCTGGCCATGCTCACGGGCGTGCTGTGTATCTACATCGTGCTGGTGCTGCTGTTCAAGGGCTTCGTACAACCGATGACGATTCTAGTGGCGCTGGTGCTGTCCATCCCCGGCGCCTTTGTGGCGCTGTATGTGACGCAGACGGCGCTGTCCATGCCATCGATGATCGGCCTGATCATGCTGATGGGCATCGCCACAAAGAACTCGATCTTGCTGGTGGACTATGTGTTGATTGCGCGCAATCAGTACGGTCTGTCACGCTGGGAGGCCGTGATCGACGGCTGCCGCAAGCGGGCACGGCCCATCATCATGACGACGATCGCCATGGGCGCAGGCATGATGCCGATCGCCCTGGGCATTGGCGTGGACCCGAGCTTCCGCGCGCCGATGGCGATTGTGGTGATCGGTGGTTTGATCACGTCTACCTTCCTGAGCCTGTTGGTGATCCCGGTGGTGTTCACGTTTGTGGATGACCTGATTGCGTTGACGGGGCGGTTGGTGCGGCGAGTGCCTTTGGCCGACGCTGACAAGGTGGTGGGGCAGGGGTGATTGTCTGCCGCCGATAATGGCGCCTCCCCAGCTAACAGAGAACGCTGCCATGCCTCACATGCTGCTCATCGTCGAACCCATTGGCCAGCGTGCCGAACGCGGCCGCGAGGCGGGTGAGGCTGTCTATCAACGCATGCTCGACTACACGGCCGAATTGCAATCGGCGGGGCTGTTGCTGGGTGTCAACTCTCTGGGCACCGCTACACGCCGCGTCGCCAAGCGAGGGGACGAGCGTTTGCTCACCGATGGGCCCTTCGCAGAAGCCAAGGAAATGATCGGCGGCTATTTCTTGCTGGATACGGAAGACCCTGCTGTGGCGCTGGCTTGGGCTGAACGCTGCCCGGCCGCCGAATGGGCCACCGTGGAGTTGCGCGGCGTGGGGCCGTGCTACGAGTAGGTAGTTTCACCAAATCTGTCGAATTGGCGCCTGCTCGATCGTCGTGGGTATGAAGGCACCGAAAGGCGGTGCCCCTACAGGAGATAGACATGCGATTCATGATCCAGTTCCGTGCCACGGTCACCAGTGAAATCGGGGCGCGTCCCGGCCCCGAACTGCTCCCGGTTTTTCAGGAGATGGGCGCTTTCCACGAAGAAATGGCCCGAGCGGGCGTCCTGCTTGACGGGGCGGGCTTGCGTCCCAGCAAGCAGGGCTGGCGTCAGCGCTACAAGCTGGACGGCAGCCGCGAGGTGATGGACGGGCCGTTTGCCGAAACCAAAGAATTGATTGCCGGCTACACCTTGATCCAGGTGCGCTCGGTCGAAGAGGCCCGCGCCTGGGCCAGCCGTTTCCCCAACCCCTTCCCAGGACAGGAGTGCGAGGTCGAGGTGCGCCAACTCTACGAAGATGCCGACTTCGGGCCGGGTGGTGACATGGCGCTACCAGGAGCATCGACATGAAGCACATCCTGATGATCGGCGGCCTGACTCTGCTGACTGCCACGGCCTTGCTGCTGGCCTATGCGAGCACCCGCCCCAATGAGTTCCGCGTCGAGCGCAGACTGCGCATCGCCGCCCCCCCTGACAAGCTTTGGCCGTTGATTGGCGAGTTGCGGGCGTTCAACCGCTGGAACCCCTATGAACGCAAGGATCCGGCCATCAAAGGGCGCTACAGCGGCGCAGCCACCGGCCCAGGTTCGCGCTATGAGTGGGAGAGCGACAAGGTGGGTGTGGGCGGCCTGGAGATCACCGGCCAACAGCCAGGTCAGGCCGTGCAGATGAAACTGGACTTCGTCAAACCTTTCGAGGCGCACAACCAGGCCGAGTTCCGTCTCGTGCCCCAGAGCGATGGCAGCACGGAGGTGATCTGGTCAATGCAAGGACCCGCCAACCTCATCAGCAAGGTGATCGGTGTGTTCATCAACATGGACAAGATGGTGGGCCGTGATTTTGAAGACGGCCTGGTCAATCTGCAGCAAATTGCCAAGGAGTGAACATGGGACCTCAACACGCTCAAGTCTATGTGAATCTGCCCTGTAAAAGCTTGCCCGCCAGCAAGGCTTTTTTCGAGTCTTTGGGATACAGCTTCAATCCGCAATTCACCAATGATGCCGGCGCCTGCCTCATGCTTGGCAGCAACATTTACGCGATGCTGCTGACGAAGAGCTTTGCCAGCGGTTTCACCGGCAAGCCGCTGGTGGATGCGAAGTCTGCGACCGAGGTGCTCGTGTGTTTGTCCTG
>NZ_SCTN01000339.1 GCF_004297345.1 Aquabacterium sp.
CTTGCATGATGGCGTCCACGCCATCATGCAAGGCCACATCGGCCGCGAAACCTTGCTGCAAGCCGTGATGGCACCGGAAGGCGGCCTGCGCAACCACCGTCGCCCCAGCCATGCCTATGTGGCCGATGTACCCAAGTGCGATCACCCCATCATCATCACGGATGCCGCCATCCACGTGCAGCCCACGCTGGAAGACAAGCGAGACATCGTCCAGAACGCCATTGATCTGGCCCGCATCCTGGGCTTCGACGAGCCTCGCGTGGCCATCCTCTCTGCGGCGGATTCCATCACCAGCGCCCTGCCCTCCTCCATGGATGCGGCCGCCTTGTGCAAGATGCTGGAGCGTCATCAACTCGCAGGCGGCGTCATCGACGGCCCACTGTCATTCGATTCGGCCATCAACGCCGATGTGGCTCGCATCAAGGACCCGGATTCTCCCGTTGCCGGTCAAGCCAATGTCCTGCTGGTGCCCAACCTCGAAACGGGTGACATGCTGGTCAAGCAGCTCATCTTCCTGGCAAGTGCAGATGTGGCCAGCGTCGTGCTGGGCTGCCGCGTACCGGTGATCCTGACCGACTCGACCGACAGCCAGCGCACCCGGGTAGCCTCGACCGCGCTGGCCGTGCTCCTTGCTGCCGCGCAAGACCGGCTTGATCCCGTCAACTGAACGCCCAAGATCTGCGAATGCCCGACATGACCACCCGACACCCCGTCCTGAGCACCAAAGGCCTGGCGGCGCTGATCAGCCTGTCCTTGGCGGCCTGCACCACCATCAAGGTGGACATGCCCGCTGACGTGCCCACACCTGTTGCCTTTGATGAAGTCGGCAAGAGCGCCAACGCCACAGCGTCAGGCCAGGACATCGCCACCTGGTGGCACGGCATCGCAGATCCCACGCTGATCCAGTTGATCGACAAGGGTATGGCAGCGAATGCCGACATCCGTGTGGCGGTCGCGCGGGTGAAGGAAGCGCGTACTGTCGTGACCATGGCGGAATCGGCGCTGTACCCCACACTGATGGCCTACGGCGCAACAGGCCGCCAGAAGTTCAATGATGTCAGCGCGCCCAGCCTGCCGCCACTGCCGGTACCGGTGACGCTTCCCGCACTCAATGTGCCCATCAGCTCATTCAATGGCAGTGGCTTTGCTGCCGCGTGGGAAGTGGACATCTTTGGTGCCCGCCGCAGCGACGCCGAAGCCGCCCGCCAGGCAGCCCTGGCCTATGAAGAGAAGCTGCATGGCGCCCAGATGATCGTGGCCGGTGACATCGCCAGCAATTACATCGAGGCCCGCAGCATCGAGCGACGCATGGACGTGCTGGCGCGCAGCCTCACCACGGCCCAACGCCTGCAGCGCTATGCACAAGGGCGCTTTGATGCCGGGCACGCCAACCGCTATGACGTGGACCGCGCACAGGCCGCCGTGCAGGCGCTTGGCGCCATGCAAGCCCCGCTGCAAAGCCTGCTGGGTGCCCGCCTGCGGCGACTGGCCGTGCTGACGGGCCAGCCGCCCGAGGCACTGACATCTCTGCCCGCGCCCACAGCGAGCGCACCTGCAGATGGCAGCGTCATCCCCGATCAATTGCCCGGCATCCTGCCGTCTGATGTGCTCGAACGACGCCCGGACGTCAGGGGCAGCGCCAACCAGGTGCGCGCGCTGGCCGCACGTCTGGGCAGTGCCAAGGCCGAGGTCCTGCCCAAGTTCTATCTGGGCTTCCTGTCCAACGATGGCCATCTGGAGATCGGCAACCTGCCATCAGCATCCTCCAGCTTCACGGCATGGGGCGCGGGCGTGAAGCTGCCCATCTTTGAAGGCGGCCGCATCCAGGCCAATATCAAGGCCAGCGATGCCAGGCTGGAAGCTGCCGCAGCGCAGTATGAGCAAGCCGTGATGAGCGCCCTGGAAGACGTCGAAAACGCCTACAGCGCACGCCGCGCGCTGGATCAACGTGCACAGCAATTGACTACCGCCTGGCGCACATCCTCAGACGGCGCCGTTCATGCAGAGAAACTGTTCAACGAGGGCACGGGCTTGCTTCAACCGGTTCTGGAAGCGCAACTCGGGGCCCTGCAGCGCGAAGATGATCTCATTCAGGCTCAAACAGCGCGCGCTTTGACGACCGTGCTGCTCTACAAGGCGATTGGCGGTGGGTGGCAAGCTGCTCCATTGCCAAACCAATAAAAAACCCGGCAGGGCCAGCAGGCGCTACCGGGTTGATACAGCGGCGATACGCACACAAGCACGTGTGCGCATGTATCAGCCTTGAGCCATCAATTCACGACGATGTTGTCGAACATATGAGGCTTGTTCGTCGAGCAATCGCCCTGCGTCCAGGTAACGGACTTCAGGGAAGAAAACGCCGAAGGCATGACCACGCGCTGCCAGCCAGCCTTGCCGTCCAACTGAACACTCTTGGTGACCTTGGAGCCATCAACCTTGGTGCCGACAAACGTGACACTGCTTGGGCTGTCACCATTCATTTCGGCCAGATCAATAGCGAACATGGCGAACGCGGCGCCCTTGTTGTTTGTCAACGTCGTGGTCGCGCTGCAGCTGTTGGCCGTCAGAGCAATCGAGCCATTGACGTTGTACTGCCATGACTTGCCAACTGCAGTCAGACCGACGGGGTATTGCTCACCTGCTGCAGGTGCATATTGCAGCGTGAAGCCCTTGGCAGAGTAAGTCTGCGCAGCACCACACAGCGCTTGCGTCTTGGCGCAAGTCATATCCTGGAAATCCAGCGCAGCCAAAGCGTGGGCGTGCTGGGCGCCTGCAACAGTAGCGGCAACAAGCAATGCGCGAATAGCGAAACGAAAGTTCATTTTAGAAATCCCTTGAATTGTGAGTTAGTGACCAATTGGTCAAATCAAGCACATCGTGCTCATGGTTATTCTATGCAGGGCATCTTGGCCGCGCCCCCCGAGATTTCCCAGCACGCATTCAAGGGATGACACACAACGTTTTGACAGCCATCAAAGGCATCAAAACAACAAAAAGCCGCCTGAGGCTTGCACCCCGGCGGCTTTCATTCAAACGATCACGCAACCGGGTCAAGCCCGGCAGCCAGATCAGTTCTTCGACTGGTCAACCAGCTTGTTCTTGGCGATCCAAGGCATCATGGCGCGCAGTTCGGCACCCACGGTCTCGATCGGGTGAACAGCGTTCAAACGACGACGAGCGGTCATGCTTGGGTAGTTCGTGCGGCCTTCCAGGATGAACATCTTGGCGTATTCGCCAGTCTGGATGCGCTTCAGAGCGTTGCGCATGGCTTCGCGCGACTTCTCGTTGATCACTTCCGTACCCGTCACGTACTCGCCGTATTCGGCGTTGTTCGAGATCGAGTAGTTCATGTTGGCGATGCCGCCTTCGTACATCAGGTCGACGATCAGCTTGAGCTCGTGCAGGCACTCGAAGTAGGCCATTTCCGGAGCGTAACCAGCTTCGGTCAGCGTCTCGAAACCCATCTTCACCAGCTCGACAGCGCCACCGCACAGCACGGCTTGTTCGCCGAACAGGTCGGTTTCGGTTTCTTCGCGGAAGTTGGTTTCGATCACGCCACCCTTGGTGCCGCCGTTGGCAGCAGCGTAGGACAGAGCGATGTCACGGGCCTTGCCGGACTTGTCCTGGTACACAGCGATCAGGGAAGGCACGCCGCCGCCCTTCAGGTACTCGGAACGCACGGTGTGGCCTGGGCCCTTGGGAGCAACCATGATCACGTCCAGGTCAGCGCGAGGCACGACTTGGTTGTAATGCACGTTGAAGCCGTGAGCAAACGCCAGAACGGCACCTTGCTTGATGTTCGGGGCGACGTTGTTGTTGTACACCTCGGGGATGTTCTCGTCGGGCAACAGGATCATCACGACGTCAGCGTTCTTCACGGCGTCATTGACTTCAGCGACCTTGATGCCAGCGGCTTCCACCTTGGACCACGAAGCGCCACCCTTGCGCAGACCGACCGTCACGTTGACGCCGGAATCACGCAGGTTTTGAGCGTGGGCATGGCCTTGCGAGCCGTAACCGATGATGGCCACGTTCTTGCCCTTGATCAGGCTCAGATCGGCGTCCTTGTCGTAATAGACCTTCATGTTTATCTCCGTCGGAAAAAGAGGTTCAGTTGAAACTGAGAAAAAGCGGGGAACAAAAGCGGGAAATAGAGAACGGCGGTGAGCCAGACTCAGACGCGCAAGATGCGCTCGCCGCGCCCGATCCCGCTGGTCCCGGTGCGCACGGTTTCAAGGATGGCAGCGCGGTCAATGGCTTCGATGAAGGCATCGAGCTTGGCCGAGTCGCCAGTCAGTTCAATGGTGTAAGTCTTGTCGGTCACGTCGATGATGCGGCCGCGGAAGATATCCGCCATGCGCTTCATCTCTTCGCGCTCCTTGCCCACGGCACGTACCTTGATGAGCATCAGTTCACGCTCGGTAAAGGGGCCTTCGGACAGGTCAACCACCTTCACAACTTCGATCAGGCGGTTCAGGTGCTTGGTGATCTGCTCGATCACGTCGTCCGAACCGTGGGTCACGATGGTCATGCGCGACAGCGAAGGGTCTTCCGTCGTGGCAACGGTCAGGCTTTCGATGTTGTAGCCGCGTGCGGAGAACAGGCCCACCACGCGCGACAGCGCGCCGGCTTCGTTCTCGACCAGAAGGGCAATGATGTGTTTCATATGGATCGTCCTTGCGGGCTCTTTAGCCAAAGGGCGGTAACCCCAGGGCCGTGGCCACGTAGTGCGACAGGTATCGGTTAAGTGTTCATCCCGGCCCAGGCTGTCAAGGTCGTCAGTCAGGCACCGGCAAGCGCCTGACTGCACCCTGCCCGCCTCAGGCCAGGCCTTTGTGAATTACAGGTCTTCGGAACCCAGCAGCATTTCGGAGATGCCCTTGCCGGCCTGAACCATCGGCCAGACGTTTTCCGTCGGGTCGGTGCGGATGTCCAGGAACACGGTGCGATCCTTCAGCTTGATGGCTTCGCGCAGTGCGCCTTCCACGTCTTCAGGGCGCTCGATCAGCAGACCGATGTGGCCATAAGCCTCGGCCAGCTTGACGAAGTCAGGCAGCGCGTCCATATAGCTGTGCGAGTAGCGGCCGCCGTAGTCCAGCTGCTGCCACTGCCGCACCATGCCCAGGTAGCGGTTGTTCAGCGCGATCACCTTGACGGGCGTGTTGTACTGCTTGCAGGTCGACAGTTCCTGGATGCACATCTGGATCGAGCCTTCGCCCGTGATACAGAAGACATCAGCATCTGGCTTGGCCAGCTTGATGCCCATGGCGTAAGGCAAGCCCACGCCCATCGTGCCCAGGCCACCGGAGTTGATCCAGCGGCGTGGCTCTTCAAACTTGCTGTACTGAGCAGCGAACATCTGGTGCTGACCGACGTCCGACGTGATGTAGTAGTCGGTGCCCTTGGTCAGTTCGGCCAGCTTCTCGACCACGGCCTGAGGCTTGATCACCTCGGTCGATGTCTTGAACTTCAGGCACTCGCGCTTCTTCCACTCGTTGACCTGATCCCACCACTTGCCCAGCGCATTCTGGTCGGGCTTGAGTTGCGATTCCTTGATCTGCGCGATCATTTCCAGCAGCACGTCCTTCACATCGCCCACGATGGGGATGTCAACCTTGACGCGCTTGGAGATCGACGAAGGATCGATGTCGATGTGGATGATCTTGCGCTCGACCTGAGCAAAGTGCTTGGGATTGCCGATCACACGGTCGTCGAAGCGGGCGCCCACGGCGATCACCACATCGGCGTTCTGCATGGTCATGTTGGCTTCGTACGTGCCATGCATGCCCAGCATGCCCAGGAAGGTCTTGTCGGATGCGGGGATCGCGCCCAGACCCATCAGGGTGCTGGTGCTGGGGAAGCCCAGCATGTCGACCAGTTCGCGCAACTCCTTGGAGGCCTCGCCCAGGATCACGCCGCCGCCGGTGTAGATGTAGGGACGCTTGGCGCTCAGCAGCAACTGCACGGCCTTGCGGATCTGGCCGCCATGCCCCTTGCGCACGGGGTTGTACGAGCGCATTTCCACCGTCTCGGGATAGTGGAAGGCGGTGGTCTTGAGGGAAACGTCCTTGGGCACGTCCACCACCACAGGGCCTGGACGACCAGTGCGGGCGATATGGAAGGCCTTCTTCATCGTGGCAGCCAGATCGGCCACGTCCTTGACGAGGAAATTGTGTTTGACGATGGGGCGCGTGATACCGACGGTGTCGCACTCCTGGAAGGCATCCAGACCGATCGCAGGCGTAGGCACCTGACCGGTGATGATCACCATCGGGATCGAATCCATGTACGCAGTGGCGATACCGGTGATGGCATTCGTCACGCCGGGGCCGGAAGTCACCAGCGCCACGCCGACATCGCCTGTGGCGCGTGCATAGCCGTCAGCAGCGTGAACGGCAGCCTGTTCGTGGCGCACGAGCACGTGCTCGATGGTGTCCTGCTTGTACAGGGCGTCGTAGATATACAGAACCGCGCCGCCGGGGTAGCCCCACATGTACTTGACGTTCTCAGCCTGGAGGCAACGTACAAGGATGTCGGAACCGTTGAGGATCTCGCCGGAGGGGGATTGTGAGTGTGCGTCGGCCGTGCCGGCGCGTTTGATGTCTGTAGGAGACATGTCCATGATGAAGTGGAACCTTTCCGAATTTCTCTAACGAAAAACGATCGGTGCCCCTCTACATCGCCACAGCCTTTTGTGAGGTCTGCAACAACAGCACTGCGACAACGGATTGCCAGCGTGCTCGCCCTTGTGAGGCGGATTTGGAGCCTGCGCGGTCTGCCACCGGAGCCTACTTAAGGGTCGGGCTGTCCAGATTCAGACCAGATCGAGATGGCGCAAAGACGAACATTATCGCATCCCTTCGCGTCAATTCAAGTGAACCCCAAGACACCAATCTCAAGGATTCACGACTCAATGCCATAATCCGCCCGCGAAATGACTCCCTTGCCCAGCCCCACTTACGAAGAAGAGATCAACGCCTTCCTGAAAGGTGTGGAGCGACGCGCGTTCAAACGTACGGTTTACGCCGTTCGTGACGAGGACGCGGCGCTGGACATCGTGCAGGACGCCATGATCCGCCTGACACAAAGTTACGCGGACCGCCCCTCAAACGAGTGGCCCATGCTGTTCCAGCGCATTCTGTCCAACGCCACGCTGGACTACTTTCGCCGACAGAAGGTTCGCAATGCGGTGTTCACCAACATCGGCGACCTCGAAGCATCCGTTGACGGGGACGACAGTGGCGACTTCGACCTGTTGGAATCGCTGAGATCCGGCGAAACTGGCACGGAAGGTGCTGATGACACTGCAGGCAGAGCCGAAATACTGGTTCAGATAGAAGAAGAGGTCAACAAACTGCCGGGACGTCAACGGGAAGCGTTCCTGCTGCGTTACTGGGAGGAACTGGATGTTGCAGAGACCGCCGCAGCCATGGGTTGCTCGGAAGGCAGCGTGAAAACGCACTGCTCTCGCGCCGTTCAGTCACTCGCCAAAGCCCTTCAATCTCGCGGTATTACATTGTGAAAACCCGTCCTACCTCCCCGCTGACGCCAGCGCAACGCGAAGCCCTCGAGGCCCGCTTTGCCATGCGTCTGAGCGCGCGCCTGGAAGAGGGTGCGCAATCTGTTCCACACGACATCTCCGAGCGCCTGCGTATCGCCCGAGAGCAAGCGATCCGTGCAGGCCGAGAGGCCCGAGCCGCCGCGCTGGCACCGGTCGCCGCACCGGCACCGGTCGTCCACATCAGCGTGGCCGGCCTGAGTGCGGCCGGCGCGAGCGGGATGGGCCAGACCGGCAACTGGAATGAAAGTCGCTACGCTCGCGCCAGCGACCATGGCCGCCGCCTGGACGACAGCCCCCCCTCCTGGGGCTGGCGTCTTGCGTCGGTCCTGCCGGTCATCGCACTGGTGGCTGGGCTGTGGGGCATTCACCGCTACTACAAGCAAGAGCAAGTGCAAGCCGCCACGGATGTGGACATGGCCTTGCTGACGGACGACCTGCCTCCGACCGCCTACTCCGACCCCGGTTTTGCCGAGTTCCTCAAGACCGACACGGGCCCGACCGTCCGTTCGATCAATGACGCGGCACCAGAGCCCGACGGAGACCTGCAGACCACCGAGACGGCGCCTGCGTCCACCACGCCCTGAGCTTTGGTCATGAAGCTGCCCTCACCCTTTGTTCGCACCTTGCCCGTGGTCCTGATGGCCATGGGTCTGTTGTGGGCTACGCATGCGCCAGCCAAGGCTGATGCCGTGCTGAACAAGGCCAATGCAGGCAGCTCGGTGCTCATCGACACCCCGATCGAGTGGCGAGAGTTGTCTGCAGAGCAAAAGCAGATCCTTCAGCCACTGGCGACGCACTGGTCCCGCATGGACGAAACCGGTCGAGACAAGTGGGTCAACGTGGCCAATCGCTACAAGGAATTGTCTCCTGCAGACAAAGCCCGAGTACAAGAGCGCATGTCTCAGTGGGCCAAGCTGCCTGCACAAGAGCGCGGAGAAGCTCGTCTGCGCTTCCAGCAAACCCGCCAGCTGACACCCGATCAACGCCAGGAAAAGTGGGCGGCCTATCAGGCCCTGACAGCGGAAGATCGCCAGGATTTGACACGCCAGGCGCAACGCCGAGCCAAGCCAGTTTTGCTCGCTGACAACATGGTGGGCCCGCGCGAGGCCAAGCAGGCCTTTGCCATCAAGCGCAATGTGGCCGCAAACAATTCGGACAAAAAATCAAACCTGGTACCCAACGCCATCACGGGCACAGTTGCCACACCCACCGTGGTGCGCCCCACCATGGTCAAGGCCAGCACTGGCGCGACCACCACACTGGTCAGCCAACGCCCCATGCCTCCCATGCATCAGCACACGGGCCTGACCAAGATCACAGCCAGCAAGGCCTTCGTCGATCCGATCACCATGTTGCCAAAAAAGGGGGCGCAAAGCGCCGCCATGGCATCGCTGCCATCATCAGCTGTTGGCAACGAGCCAGCGGTACGTCGCTGATACAGGCCAGGAGCGGCGCCATGCCGGCATCAAGCTGGTGTATCGTTCGCCCTCCTTTCGCTGATTCTCTCCTGTGTCCATGATGGCCTCCTCCGCCCCCCTGCCCGTTGCGCTCAGTGCTGCTGCCTGCCAGGAGCGGGCCCAAGGCCCCGCACCTGCACTACGTCGTCGCATGGCGTCCTTTATCTATGAGGGCGTCTTGCTGTTTGGCGTCTTGATGGTCGTTGGCATGGTCTACGGCATCAGTGTCAATCAGCGTCACGCCATGCATGACCGCGCGGGGCTGATGGCGGTGGTGTTCCTGACGCTGGCTGTTTACTTCATCTGGTTCTGGACTCACGGCGGACAGACTCTGGCCATGAAAACCTGGCGTCTGCGGCTGGTATCCGAACAGGGCACCGCCATCACACTCCCACAATCTCTGAGGCGCTACCTTGCATCGTGGCTCTGGTTCATGCCTGCCTTCTACGGCGCCTGGATGATGGGCTGGCATCAATCCAAACTGCTGTACGGCGTCACCGGTGGCTGGATGCTGTTCTACATTGCACTGACATGGCTATTGCCCCAAGGCCAGTTTCTGCACGACATCATCTGCCGCACCCGCGTGATCGACACCCGCGCCTGAACCATCCGCCCACTCGGAACAAATCGAAAGCCTGAACATGTCCCTGTCGCTGTGCGTCTATTGCGGCTCACGCAACGGACTGGATCCCGCTCACTTGGCCGCTGCACGAGAAGTC
>NZ_SCTN01000617.1 GCF_004297345.1 Aquabacterium sp.
GGTTGTCATCTGCACTGCTTACTCCGACTATTCGTGGGAAGAGATTCTCCAGAAACTAGGACGCTCGCACCGGCTGCTGATTCTGAAAAAGCCTTTCGACAATATCGAAGTGCTGCAACTTGCTAATGCCCTTACCGAGAAATGGCGATTGGCTCATCTGGCCAATCGCCGCATGCAGGAACTTGAAAGCAAGATCGAGAGCCTAACATTACAATTGCGGCACGCCGGCAGCGACTCTGGCCGCTATTGATCCCATAAATAACCCCGTAAATAACACACAGCCCGAGCCGAAACCGGTAGCAATGCGTGGGCATCCTGCCGACGCATGCGCCGAGATTGGGTTATGCAGCATCGATTCACTCGCCTGCCGATTCTGGGCGTCACACTCGGAAAGTCGATGCCATCGATGTTGTCTTGCCGGTCGTGTCTTATACGCGACAGCGATGCCGGATATAAAACCCGACCTGCAATTTCGGAGCGACCCATACGACACGGGTGGCCCGTGATCGGCCCGGATGGGTCAATCATGGTCAATAGGCCGTCGGTTCGGAACGCGGCAGTCCCTAAGTCCCTTTTGCTTTTTCTTTTATCATCGACTACAAAGGACGCAAGTGTTTGTCGGTCAAAGGAAAGCAGGAGTCAGTAGTGTCGATATACGTATTTAAGTCCCTTTGTAAAGGGACATTTAGGGCCCCTAAAAATGGCCTCTATTTCTAGTTGGGTTTCACAGGAATGTAACGCGTTGATGTTTTTCTGTTCTAGCATTAACTAATCCATTGGATTATGATGCCGCGCATGCAAACCATCGCGGAGATGCCTGAGTTCAGTCGCAATGCTAGCCGTCTGCTACGCGAAGACGAAGTTCAAACCCTCATTAGTTATTTGGCCGAGCACCCTTTGGCGGGTGCGCTTATTGCTGGTACTGGTGGCGTTCGCAAGCTACGGTGGGCTCGTGAGGGTATGGGTAAGAGCGGTGGTGTCCGCATCATTTACTACTTCCATAGTGAACGTCTTCCTTTGTATCTGTTGACTGTCTTTGGAAAGAATGAGAAGGCCAATCTGACCAAAGCAGAGGCCAATGCTCTTTCCAAGCTGGTTAAGCTACTAATTCAAGCATCGAGAATCTAATCATGAGCAAAGCATTTAAGAGTATCAAAGCTGGTTTAACCGAGGCCCTTGCGCACGCCAAAGGCAAGCAAGTTAAGGTACGTATGCATTATCCGCAGGCGATAGATGTAAAAGCCATTCGTGCCAAGGTGGGCATGACTCAAACCGAGTTTGCCTCGTCGTTTGGCATTAGTGTTGGCACCCTGCGTCACTGGGAGCGCGGCGACCGCGAACCGCACGGCCCCGCTCGTGTCTTACTGCATGTCGTATCAAAACAACCTAAAGCAGTGTTGTCGGCCCTGTCGGCATGAAACCCAACAATGCGCTGCAAGCGACGTGCGAAACTCACGCGCTTGAGCGCAAGCGTTAGCTGCTATGCGAGCACAATTGCCATATCTAGCATTTATGGTTGCCCTGACGCTGGGGCTTTACTTGTTCTTGCATCTGCCGCTTGGTTTCACAGCGCTAGCAGTTTTTGTAGGTTGGCCTTTGGCGGGCACGCTCATCACCGCTGACGACGACCTACCAGGTGGCTGGGGCAATTCGGACGGTTCAGTGCCACCTCCGTGGAAGACAGCTTGGTTTTGGGGTCAAATTACATTACGGCTAAGCTTTGCATTATCGGCGTTTGCCATTGAAGCAGGCGTATGGTCGTCACAAGCATGGGTGTTTTGGTTACTGTGTGTGGCTTCCGGCTTTACATCGTTCGCTCTTCTAAAACGAG
>NZ_SCTN01000340.1 GCF_004297345.1 Aquabacterium sp.
CTCGGTCAGCCATGTCAGCAGCATGCGCCATTCAAGCGGGCCCTTGTGCGTGACGGGGCGCTTGGCGTGCGGCTTGTTGGCGCCGGAATGGGCCCCGGAATGGGCGCCCGACGACGAGGCGTGTGCAGCGGTCATGTCTTCTTGCGGGAGGCGGCTGGCGTGAAGGTGGACAAAAGCTTGACCCATTTTCGCGCGGGAAGCGACCATCTGGTCTGTAAAGTTTCGGCACGTTGTGCCAGCACTTCACGCTCAGGCATGTCGAAATCCTTCCAGGCCAGCACGATGGTGTTGCCTTCCGTGGTGGGTTTGAGCATGGCCACCCTGCCTTCTCCAAAGGCCGCGCTGATGCGTGCGGCGCTGCGCTCGAAGCTGGCGTCGCGGCCGAACAGGTTGACGCTCATCACGCCGCCATCGTCCAGCACACGCCAGCAGGCGCGGTAGAAATCTTCGTCGTCCAGCACGGGGCTGGCGGCTTCGTGGTCGTACAGATCCACGCACAGGGCATCGGCGCTGGCGATGTGATCGTCCTGGTTCACGTATTTTTCGGCATCGCCCAGGATCACTTCCAGGCGATCGTCGTCCTCGGGCAGGTGGAACCAGTTGCGGCACACGCCGATGACCTGCGGGTTGATCTCGACCACCTTGGTGGGCAGTCGCAGGACGCTGTGGCAGTACTTGGTGATGGCGGCAGCGCCCAGGCCCAGTTGCAGGCAACGGGTGTCGGGCAGATCAGCCGGGTCACGCAGCAGCATCCAGGCCATCATGCGCTGGATGTAGTCCAGCTCCAGCTTCTGGGGCTGGCGGATGCGCATGGCGCCCTGGATCCAGGGCGTTTCCAGATGGAGGTATCTCAGGCCACCTTCTTCGGAGATGGTGGCATCAGGCAGGGTCGGGGCTTTGCTTCTTTTCACGGGCGCCAGTGTGTCACAAGGCTATGGCACAGTGCCCGCATGTCGCCGCCACCCGCCCCCAGACTGCTTGGCCTGGCCCCCGTCGTGGGCGAAGGAGCCCGGCTGCTCGTATTGGGCAGCTTTCCCGGCGTGGCTTCATTGAAAGCCCAGCAGTACTACGCTCATCCACGCAACCAGTTCTGGCCCATCCTCTCGGCCTTGTGGGGGCTGGAAGGCACGCAGGCGCTACAAGCCCTGCCTTATGCGGATCGACTGCCCATTGCACGCGCCCACGGTCTGGCGATCTGGGATGTCTATGCGGGCTGCGAACGCGCGGGCAGCCTCGACAGCGCCATCCAGCGCGCCGAACTCAATGACCTCGCCGGCCTGATCCAGCGTGTACCTACGCTACAGGCTATTGCACACAATGGCGGCGAATCGGCCAGGCACATGAAGATCACGCAGGCACTGGGCTTGCCCGTGTTCAAGTTGCCCTCCACCAGCCCGGCCAATGCATCGTGGTCTTTCGCGCGCAAGCTGGCGGCGTGGCGCGCTGTGTTTGAGCAGTTCGGGCTGGCCTGACGCGGCTTGATGCTGGTTCGGCAAGTGCGCATCTATTGGCGCGATCAGTCAATCCATGACACCGAAGGTCAAGCTGTTTCGCCTTGAAATCGGAAGAATAGGCACCGTGATGCAGTCACGCTGAAACCCTTCTGGAACGGGTCGCTGGCGTTTGATTCGTTTGATCCCTGAGTGAGCAAACCACTTGATATCGGGCTTTGGATACCCCGATGGCGCCAGCCTGCGCGACTGTTTTTCACGGACTTTGATTTGGCAAATACAAGCGAGAAAAACATGCGACGTTGGAACGGCTGGGGTGACGAGAACAACCACTTCCCGCTCAGGGAAGCCGGCCTGGGCTACATCCGGGGCCTGATCGGTCAGGGCCGCATCCTGCCTGATGCCACATTGCAAGCCGTGCTGGCCAGCGTGCCACCCAGCCGCTTGCCCGACCATGCGCTGGTATCCAGATCACCTGAAAAGCGTGTGCGACATGCGCGCGGCCAGAGCCTGCCTGATTGGTACGCCATGCGCTCAGGTCAGTTCGGGCACTTTCCCGATGGCGTGGCGGAACCGACTGATTCGGAACAAGTCGGCATCTTGCTGAAATGGGCCCAGGACAACGGTGTTCAAGTGATCCCCTACGGTGGCGGCACCTCGGTGGCCGGGCACATCACACCGCCTGCATCAGCCCAACCCATCCTGACCATGTCGATGGCCAGCATGAACAAGCTGATCTCGCTGGATGAGACGAGCCAGATCGCCCGCTTTGGCGCTGGCACGCCCGGCCCTGAACTGGAGCGGCAACTCGCTGAGCGTGGCTATGTGCTGGGCCACTTCCCGCAATCGTTCGAGCTGTCCACGGTGGGTGGCTGGGTGGCCAGCAGGTCTTCAGGGCAACAGTCGATCCGCTATGGGCGCATCGAGCAGCTGTTTGCGGGCGGCCGCATTGAAACGCTCAAAGGCACGTTGCAGATTCCGACCATTCCGGCCTCGTCTGCGGGCCCGGATCTGCGCGAGATCTTCATGGGCACGGAAGGCCGCATGGGCATCATCACTGAAGTTGATGTGCGCGTGCAGCGCCTGCCCGAGCATGAGTCCTTCCACGTGGCCTTTGCGCCCACTTGGGAGGCGGCCATGGGCATCGTGCGCGAAGTCGTGCAAGCCAAGGCGCCTGTATCGATGCTGCGCTTGTCCAACCCTGAAGAGACGCGCACGCACCTGCTCTTGGGCGCGGACGCCTGGCAAGCCAACTTGCTCAATCGCTACGCAGCCCTGCGTGGCTGTCCTGATGGCAAGTGCATGATCACCTTTGGCACCACCGGCAGCAAGCGCCAGGCGCGCTTTGTACTGGGCGAGGTCAAGCGCTTCGTGCGCCAAGGCGGGGGCTTCTATGGCGGCACCTTCATGGGCAAGAAGTGGGAACACTCGCGCTTTCGATCACCCTATCTGCGCCACGGCTTCTGGGAGCATGGCTACTCGGTGGACACGCTGGAAACCAGCGTGAACTGGTCTCAGGTGACAACGGCCATGCAGCGCATCGAGTCGGTCATTCGCGAACGTGCCGGCGATGGAGAAAAGGCCCATGTGTTCAGCCACCTGTCGCACATGTACACGCAGGGCTCGAGCATCTACACCACCTACTTCTTCCGCAACTCGGACAACTACGACACCACGCTGCAACGCTGGCAGGCCATGAAGCGCGCGGCCTCCACGGCCATCACGGAACTGGGCGGCACGATCAGCCACCAGCACGGCGTGGGCCGCGATCACGCGCCGTGGCTGCATGTTGAAAAGGGCCCGCTGGGCATGGCGGCCATCGGGCAGGTGATCCGCTATTTCGACGAGGCGCAGGTGCTCAACCAAGGCTGTCTGGGTGACTTCCATGGCTGAGTTGCTGAAACGTCCTTCGCTGAGCGAACTCTCTGCAGTTGAGCGCTGGGATGCCGTGGTCATCGGCGGCGGCATCACCGGTGCGGGCATCGCGCTGGAGGCTGCGCGCTGCAAGTTGAAGGTCCTGCTGGTCGAGCAGAAGGACTTCTCATGGGGAACGTCCAGCCGCTCCTCGAAGATGGTGCACGGCGGTCTGCGCTACATCGCCCAGGGCGACGTGACGCTGACACGCCATGCGCTGCAGGAGCGCGAGCGCATGCTCACCGAGTTGCCCGATCTGGTCGTGCGCATGCCCTACATCTTCCCGATTCGCCAGGGCAAGTTCCCCGGGCGCTGGGCCATGACGGCCGTGCTCAAGCTGTATGACACGCTGGCCGGCATCCGCGATCACCGCTGGATGAACCGCGATGCCGTGCTCAAGGCCTACCCTGCGCTGAAGGCCGACGGCCTCCAAGGTGCCATGCGCTACACCGATGCCCTGACGGACGACAGCCGATTGGTGATCCGCGTACTGCAGGAAGCCACGCTGGAAGGGGCCACCACACGCAACTACACACAAGTGCTGACTGTTCAGCCGCACGCCAGCGGTTCCAGCTTGCGCTTGCGCGATGCCGACACCGGCGAAGAACACGAGATCCGCGCACGCCGGGTGTTCAACGCCACAGGCCTGTGGGCTGATCGCCTGTCCGGCACGCCACCCGTGGTGCGGCCTCAACGCGGCACACATCTGTTCGTG
>NZ_SCTN01000341.1 GCF_004297345.1 Aquabacterium sp.
CGATCGGTGTTGATGCTCAGGTCCGGGCCATCGGTGAGCAGTTCGCCAGGAATCATGGTTGGATCTTTCTGTCGGTTCTGGGGCAGGCAGGCGAGGCTCAGATGGCTGCCGCGATGGCAGGTGTAAGCATGCCCAGCCCGAGCAGGGCGACGCCCCCCCCGGCCAGACGGGAGGCCCAGCGGCTGGCACCGTGACCCTGATCGCGCAAGGCCAGGCCCGCAGCCATTCCGATGCCATGTAGCAAGGCCGTGCTGGCGACCATGCCGGTCAAGGCCGCCATGGCGTGACCGCCCAATTCCGTGCCGTGCGCCAGGCCGTGGAACAAGGCAAACATGGCGACCAACGCGGCGCCGGTGCCCTTGCCAAGCTTCAAGCGGGTCGCGACAAGGAGGCCCAGTACCAACAGAGACGCGGCGATCATGGGCTCGGTGCCTGGCACGGTCACGCCGGCCATGCCCGCCAAGGCGCCTGCCAGCAAGGTGCAGGCGAATGCCGTCGGGGCAGTGACCATGGCCTTGAGATCGAGCTTGCGGTCTGACGCGTTCAGGCTCAAGGCGCTCCAGGCCCCGACGCTCAGCATGGCGGCGAGGTGATCCATGCCGGTCAAGGGGTGCAGCGCGCCATCGATCAGGCTGCCGATGATCTGGCCGTCATGCGCATGCAGGCCGCCATCAGCGCCCAAGTGTGACCACGCGAGTGGCGACATCAGCGCCAGGAAAGCGCCCGTAGTGGCCAGGATGGTGCGGCGAGTGGAGGTTGGGTACATGGTCATGGTTCCAATCTGGTGAGTGGACGATTGAAGTGCTGTCGATAAGCTGTTTGCGCGCATTAAATTGGTGCGCGCCAAAGGCATTAATCCGATTTATGCGATAGGTTGGTGCACCGTCACCAACTTGGTGCCGTCAGGGAAGGTCGCCTCCACCTGGATGTCGGGGATCATGTCCGGCACGCCTTCCATGACCTGCTCACGCGAGAGCACGGTTTTGCCTTCGCTCATCAACGCGGCTACGCTCTTGCCATCACGGGCGCCTTCCATGATGAAGGCGGTGATCAGGGCGACGGCCTCTGGGTAATTGAGCTTGAGCCCCCGGGCCATGCGGCGCTCTGCCAGCAAGGCAGCCGTGAAAATCAGGAGCTTGTCTTTTTCTCGGGGCGTCAGTTCCATCGTGTGTCTCGGTGTGGACCGGGGCTTTGGTGTGTGTGGTTCAGCGGGAAGGCGCCTTCGGCATCGAAATTGCGATGTCAAGGGCAGACGAACCCACACTATGCAAGAGCCAGACCCAAATCGTCCAGAGGTGATAAGCCGTTCGGCGTATGCACCAGATGAGCCCGCAGGCGAAGCCCTGCAGCGGGTGGTCAAGGTGCGTCGGGACTACAACACCTGGGTGGCATCGGAGACGCTGGAAGACTATGCGCTGCGTTTCACGCCCAGGTCTGCCCGCCGGTGGAGTGACTGGCGTGTGGCCAATATGGCGTTTGGTGCTGCAGCGTTTCTGGTGCTGGAGGCGGTCGGGGCCACCTTGTTGGTGGACTATGGCTTCATCAACGCGTTCTGGGCA
>NZ_SCTN01000041.1 GCF_004297345.1 Aquabacterium sp.
TGTTTGTCTCATGGCAGCGTGGGTCGCTATTGGTCTGACATGGCGCATTGTCTGATGTTATTGACTGTTGGTCAATAGCGTTTTATCCACCCGTTTTGTAGAATGACCCGATCAACCCGCGGCGTCATGACCGTTGGTCAGGGAAAATTTTGGAACACGAATCTCGTCCTATCCGAACGCGTGCGAACGACGATGTAGACAAGGCTGCTCGCCGGGAAGACATCCTGGAGGCTGCGCGCAGCTTGTTTCTGCAGGATTCGCGGCAATTGCCATCCGTTGCGCGCATTGCTGAGAAGGCTCGATTGGCCAAAGGCACGGTCTACACCTACTTCACGACAAAAGAAGAAATCTTTGCGGCGCTGCTGGCTGACAGTCTCGATGCAGTGTTGGCGCTTCTTGCGCAGGGCTTAGGTGGGGCACAACCCAGTCTGGATACGCTCATCGAGGCATTTGTCTCGTATATCGAGGCTCATCCTGAGGTGTCTCGCCTTGACGCGATGGCGTACCAACTGGAGCGCAATCTGAGTCCTGAGGCCATGCATACCCACAAGCTGCGCGCGACGATGGGCCTGGTGGCCGGAGGTGGTTTGCTGGAAGCGGCCCTGGGATTGCCTGCCGGTCGAGGCGTCAAGGTGCTGTCTCGCATCTATGCCTTGACGCGCGGTTTATGGCAGTGGCTGGATTACCCGCCGGAGATGCGGGAGGTGCTCAGTGAGCCCGTGTTTGCGCCTATTCGGCCAGACTTTCGCGAGGAATTGGTCGAGGCGTTGAATGAATATGTCCGGGGTGCGACAGCGCCCTGAGTACCGACGGGCCCCGTGAGGGTTTGCCCATGTTGGTGGCTGGCGTCAGCGCTGCAGAAATAGGGGTAACATCGCAGGTCGTCACCATAGCGAAATTCGAAGGCGAACCCTGGTTCGCCTTTGTGTTGTCTGAGGTTTGCTTTCCTGATTGTTCATGGCAGCACACCTCGGGCACGGTTCGCCGCTCAAGCGGTCCTCAAGAAGGCTGCCCCAACTGGTCCATCACCATGTTTGATTTCGTTCGCAAGCACAACCGCATCCTGCAGATCCTGTTGATTCTGCTCATCCTGCCGTCGTTCGTGGTTTTCGGCATCCAGGGCTATTCGAGCTTCGCCAGCAGCGAAGGCGTTGTGGCCAAGGTCGGCTCTCAGAAAATCATGCAGGCCGAGTGGGACAACGCCAATCGCAACGTGGCCGAGAACTATCGCGCGCAGCAGCCTGGTATCGATGCCAAACTGTTCGATACGCCCGAGTTCAAGAGCAAGTCGTTGGATTCGCTGGTCAGACAATCCGTGCTGGCAACGGCAGCTTTTGATCAGAATCTGAGCGCCCCTGTATCGCGCCTCGTTCGCGCTTTTGCCACGGATCCTCGGTTTGCGTCGTTGCGCAACCCTGACGGCAGCCTCAACAAACAATTGCTGGAAGCTCAGGGCATGACGCCGGCTCGTCTGGAGGCCTTGCTGCGCCAGGAATTGACCCTGGCACAGGTGCTGGGCGGCGTGCAGTCTACGGGGCAGACATCCAAGCTGGCAACACGTGCCGCTCTGGAGGCCATGTTCCAGGTGCGCGAAGTGCAATGGATGAAGTTCGAGCCCAAGACCTACGCGGCCCAACTGAACCCCACTGCAGAACAACTGCAAGCCTTCTACAAGGATCCAGCTAACGCCAGTTGGCTGACAGCGCCCGAGAAGGCTGATGTTCAATACGTCGTGCTGGATGTGGACGCCCTCAAGAAGCGTGTCACCGTCAGTGACGACGAACTGCGTCGTTCCTATAAGGAAAACGAAAAGCGTTTCACCGTCCCGGAAGAGCGTCGTGCACGCCATATCCTTATCGAGGTGAAGAAGACCGCTTCTGCTGATGAAAAGAAGGCGGCACGCGCCAAGGCCGAGCAGTTGCTGGCTCAACTGCAAAAGAACCCTTCGCAGTTTGCTGAACTGGCCAAGAAAAACTCCGATGACCCAGGGTCTGCCAGCAATGGCGGTGACCTGGACTTCTTTGGCCGTGGCGCCATGACCAAGGCGTTCGAAGACGCCGCGTTTGCGCTCAAGCCCGGTCAACTGAGTGGCGTGGTTGAAAGCGACTATGGCTTCCACATTATTTCCTTGACAGAAGTGCGCGGTGGCCAGGTGCAGCCTTATGAAGCCGTCAAGGCACAACTCGAGGATGACGCGCGCAAGCAACTGGCCCAGCGTGAGTTCGCCAGCGTGGCAGAGAAGTTCACCAATGGTGTGTATGAGCAGTCTGACAGCCTCAAGCCGATTGCCGACGAGCTGAAGCTGGAAGTTCAAACTGCCCAGAATGTGCTGCGTGAACCAGGTGCCAAGGATCAGGGTGTGTTGTCCAACCGCCGCGTGCTGGATGCCTTGTTTGATCCGGCCAATCGCGGCAAGGGCCGCAACACGGAAGCCATTGAGGTGGGCCCCAGCAAGCTGGTGTCTGCGCGCATCGTGAAATACAGCCCGGCAACCCGTCAGCCATTTGAAGCTGTGCAAGCGCAGGTGCGTGAGCGCTGGACTACCGCTGAAGCGCTGAAGGCCGCACGCAAGGACGCAGAACAGAAGATGGCGCTGTGGAAGCAATCGCCAGACAAGTCCCAACTGCCAGCCGCTGTACAGATGTCGGGCAAGACCATCTACAACCAGCCGCCTATCGTGCTGGAGTCTGCGCTGCGTATCCCTGAGAAGCAATTGCCAGCATGGACGGTGGTTGACCTGGGCGCTGAGGGCGTGGCCTTGCTGAAGGTCAACAAGGTCGTGCCGATGCAGATTTCTGATCAGGAGTTGAACGAGGCCCAGTCGCAGTACGGCAGCTACTGGGGCAAGGCTGAGGCCGATGCTTACTACCGTGCACTCAAGAGCCAGTACAAGGTCAAGTACCTCAATGAAGGCAAGAAGACCATGGACAAGGTCACTGAATCGCAAAAAACTTCAGCAGCTCAGTAAAAGCCTGAAAATCACGCTATAATCGTAGTCTTTCAGCGGTGGCTATAGCTCAGTTGGTAGAGTCCCAGATTGTGATTCTGGTTGTCGTGGGTTCGAGTCCCATTAGCCACCCCAAGAAATAATGAACGCCGACAAGTACTTAGCTTGTCGGCGTTTTTCTTTGTGTCGCCGGTTTTGGCCCAAATATTCCCACCGTGGGAATTGATGTGCGGAAAAGGGAGTCTATCGAGACCCCTGGGCGCTCAAAATTCTCGTGAATGGAGCCTTGGGAAGGCTCGTTCCGAGTGCGGCATTCACGCGCATTCGGACGCAGTTTTTTGCGAGATGCTTCAGCTGATTGCTGCAGGCTAAAGGGCGGATGCATCGCAGCTACAAGATGTGTGTGCCCGCTTCAGGATGGTTGCGGTTGTTGGCGACGCACCGTGCGAGCGACCGCCGTGTTCATCTGCAGACGTTCGATGGTCGAAGGCTCGCCTGAGACGCCTATCCCCTTAGAGTAGCGCTACGTCATTCAACTTTGCACAACAGCCCCGTTGCAATTGAGCAAATCGGAAGATGGATGTACTCGCTGTTGCGATGACTGTCTCTTGCTAAGTGCCCCAGCAAGCCATTGTCACCAGGGCAGAAGCTGCTGCTTGAGCTTGCGCATCACGCCGAGTTGGGTGTTCCCGTGATGGCCTCGGCCGAGAAAAATGCCCAATCCAGTATGGCTGTATACCCACCCCTGCAAGCGATGACCATGCGCAGCCCATCTGCATGAACGACGCTGCCCAATCGGGCCGTATGAGCCTCGGGCCAGGTGATGGCTCGCCTGACGTGAATGGCCACATCGTTGATCGTTGCCAGGCACTCGTGTTGACCAAAAGCTCGCAACTGTCGATCAATCATTTCGTAAGACTGGGTGAAATCCAATGTGCGATCCGCCTCTGACCAGAAACCCACATAGTGTTCATTCAACTGTGGCTGAGCGTCGCGCCAAAGCTGATCAAAGTCATTGGCAACGGTACAGGCGAGTTCGCGCATGCTCATTTGGATCTTCATGTCCAACACGTCGAAGCACTCTCGTTCACCCAGGTCAAAATCATGCTGAGCCAGTATGGCGCCACTGTCGAACGCCTGTTCAAGCTTGTGGCACGAGACACCCCAACGTCGCTGTTGATCGAGGATAGCCCATACCTGCGGAAGAGGGCCGCGATAGCGAGGCAACGGTGAAGGATGAAAGTTCACGGCATGGGGAATGTGAGGCCGCCAGTCGCCGATGCGCCACGGGTAGCTGGCCACAACCAGCAGGTCACATTGCATCTTTCCCAGGTCGGTCAAGTCAGCATCAGTGAGCCGTGAGAGCTGAATCGGTATGCCCAGTTCTTGCGCTCTGGCGACGACGCGCCGATTGCTGTGAAGGCGCTCGTCAGTGGGTACAGTAAACAGTTTGACAGGCGTCCAGCCACCTGCCACAAAGGCCTCCAGAATGGGCAAGTACCTGTCCGTGGCCGTCAAAGCAAACCGACGAGTTGATGCGTTCATTTGCTCCGCCAGTCGCCAATGGGGGAAAGCCATTTGCCTGCCTGGGATTGCAACCATTGGTGGGCCAATGTGTCATCCAACAGATAGGCATCCAGAAACGCTATGCTGACTGTGGTCAGTGCAGTGCGCTGCATGGCTGTAGTGGTGGGCGAACGCCCAGAATCTCCAGCAGTCTTGTCACCTGAGGCCACGTCCCCGCTGCGTGAGCCTTTGGATCGCCCTTTACCGCCTCGGCCGTCTTGGCCGCGTCGTTCGCCTGATTTGCCTTGGTTCTTGTCGTGCCCGTCCTCGAATGGCGTGTGGCCGTCCTCGGCTTCGCTTTGTTCTCCGAGCGTGGCGTGGCGCGCGCCCCGCATGACCAGCATGTACTTGTTGCCCGCGGGCATGTTGCCGAAGGGGGCCGTGCGCAGATAAGCCGCCGGTATGCCGCCATTCGGGTCTACATCCGAGTCTGATGTCAGCGTGAGCAGGGGTGCCGACATGCCTTTGTATCGCGTATCGAAGGCGCCTTGCTCGAAGCTTGCGTAGGGGCTGATCACGATATACGCCTTGAAGGGTGATGGGGCGAGGACAGCCTCAGTACCAGAGACTGCTTCGCCTGCTGCGTGTGCCACGGTGTACGCCCCCAGGTCAAAACCTATCAGGCCAATCTGACTCAAATTGACACCTTGCAGTTGTTGATCGCCTTTTCCTTGTGATTTGAGCAAGTCGGCATGGAGTTGCCGCAGCAACTCGCTGCGCTTTTGAAGCAAGGGTGCTGCGTATCGTTGCCCCTGCCATCCGTTTTGATTACTTTGGCCGGACGGCATTTCATCTTCGGGCAACGGCTGCCAAGACATCACCACGTAACCTGCCTGCGCCAGTGCGTGCCGGCCAGGCTCGAAGGCATGGGCGTTTTGGCCCTGACCGGGCATGTAGATCAACAAGGGATGCACGCCAGATTCAAGAGGACGGCACCAGACCAATCGCTCGGGCAAGCCATTGATCAATCGGACGTCCTCTGATTCGCTCGTGTCAAATTCATGCGGGGCTGGGTAGCCCTGGGCTTCAAAGTGATGAACCTTGGCCAGATCAACTGGAGGCGACTTGTTGCTGGAGCAGCCGGGAATGCACAGTAAAGCGGCAGCCAGCATCGTAGATGTTGTAGAAACCCGCCTCAAATGCATTCCAAAGTGGAGGTTCATCATGCACTGCATGTTGGCTCACTGGTGTAAAGCATTCATTGCTGCTTTGTTAAGCCTGACTTTGCTTGGGTGCCGCTGTGCTACCGGGTGCCGGTTTGTATAGGATGGCTCGACGTGCGTATGACTAAGGATGAGGTGACCATGAATTCCACAACATTGGCATTGGGGTGCGGCTTGATGGTTTTGGTGGCAGCTTCGGGCAGCGTCGCCGTGGCCCAACCACGTCATGGCGACCCTCGCTACGAGTCGCGCGGGGATCCTTTCCGGTTCGATCCTCGCTATCACCACAATCACTACTACCCTGTCGTGGGTTACGCCGTGCCTGTTTTGCCAGATGGCAGCGTCAGC
>NZ_SCTN01000042.1 GCF_004297345.1 Aquabacterium sp.
TGTAGGGCACGAGCCTGGAATCAGAGCATCCCACAAAGAGAATCGTGGGATGCTGACCCTGCTCTACCAGACTCTGGAACTTGTCCTTGTAATCAGGAAAGTAGTCTTTGTGAAAGCGCCGCAGGCGCTCCAGTAAATGGTCATCCATGGATGATCACTGTAGCAAAGGTGAGTCCGCCGAATCCAGATCAATACCCTGCACATCCCAACGAGATGCCAGCACACTCATGGTCTGCCGCAAAGCCGTGATCCAGGCTTGCTGATGCAGAGCCTGCGCCACAGCCTGACGCACAACTTCATAAGGTTGCGCCTGACCGGGCTGGCGCGCCAGCACTTCCACCACATGCAAACCGAAGCGACTGTGCACCAGGCGAGGCAACACACCCACATTGGCCTGAGCCTCGTCCTGGGCGAACAGTTCCTTGGCAAATTCAGGCGCGCAATCCTGGGCTGTCAGCCAACCCAGATCGCCGCCCTTCTCGCTTGATGGACAGTTCGACAGCTCACGAGCGAACTCGCTGAAGCGATTCGGATCAGCACGCACGTCCAGCAGCGCCTGCTCGGCACGCGAGCGCAAGGCCTGCACATCCACGCCTGGCGTCACGGCAAACAGGATGTGGCGCGCTTGCAAGGTCTCGCCGATGGCGTACTTGGCCGCATGCGCCGCGTGGTAACGCCGGCAGGCTTCCTCGTCCGGCTCGGGCACGGTCACATGCTCAAGCAGATAACGGTCGATCGCCTCGATCGCCTCTTCGGTGAACACGCCACCTTGCGGGGGCACGTCGTTGGCGGCCAACAGGCCTGCCTCGATGGCTGCCTGACGCAGCAACTCCAGGCTGGCACGCTGACGCTTCTCTGCATCGGACAAGCCCACCTCTTCGTCGGCCAGGATCACCTGGCCAACCTTCAAGACAGCGGGAAGTTCAAGGTTTTCCGGCAGCATGGCTGTTCCCCTCGTGCGAATCACAGACCGATGCGACGGCTACGCACCACTTGCCAGGGGCGCAGCACATAACCAGCAGCGGCAAAACCACTCCACACATGCACCAGGCGGGTGAAGGGGAAGATCGCGAACAACGACATACCCATGAACATGTGCACCTTGAAGACCATCGACGCATCTGCGATGAAGCTGGGGGCATCGCCCTGGAAGGTGACCAGGTGTTGAGCCCAGGCCATCAGCTTGAGCATCTCACCACCATCGCTGTGATGCAGCGACAGCGGGATGGTGGACAAGCCCAGAGACAAGGTCACGAGGATCCAGAACAGCACCAGAAAGTCACGGCCACGAGAGGTGGCGCGAATGCGGGTGTTGGTCAGGCGGCGATGGATCAGGATGATGAGACCGATCAGGCCCAGGCTGCCCAGCGTGCCACCGGCCATCACGGCCAGCAACTGCTTCTGCGAGCTGGTCACACCCAAGGCGTGGATGATCTCGGGCGGCGTCAACATGCCGAAGAAGTGCCCGAAGAACAGACCGATGATGCCCAGGTGAAACAGGTTGGAACCCACACGCAGGCTGCCTGTGGACAGCATCTGACTGGATTCGCTGCGCCAGGTGTACTGGTCACGATCGAATCGGATCAGGCTGCCCAACAGGAAGATGGCGCCACAGATGTAGGGATAGATGCCGAATACGAATTGATGAGAGAGGCTCATGCTGCTGCTCCTCGTTGGGGTGTCGATGCGGTACGCCGCACGATCTGAATGGGCTGAGGCTGATTAGGGCTTTGCTGCCCCTTGCTGGTGCAACCGGCAAAGGCTTCTGGCTCGGCCCAGGCTGCGTCCAGGTCCTCGTCTTCCGGTACGTCCGGTGTCGCGATCTCCTGCTGCCCGATCTCCAGCACGGCAGCAAGCACATGGGCGTACAGGCTGCGGCGCTTGATCAAGGCTGCATGGATGGCGTTGAGGATGTGCGCAATCTCGGCCATGAAGCCCTGCATCTGCTGGGCAGGCAAGGTGGAGGCGA
>NZ_SCTN01000342.1 GCF_004297345.1 Aquabacterium sp.
GATACGGTTGAGGTGCTCACGGGGCTGAGTGTCACGCTGGTGGCGGATGCGGCTGTTGCAGCGACTGCCAGGAACGACACGGCGAAATGCTTGTAAAACTTCATGTTCACGTCCTTGTTTCGGTTGATGTGGGGCGCTGCTCCGGCTGCCCTCGAATTGAAGGCTCCGATGAGCCATGTCGCAATCTTCACCCTTGGCGCTCGATTAACGCATAGGGTTCTCTCGAAGTCCCCCCGAAACCGGGGGGCGTTAAGCGCTCCAGCTGTTGCTTTCTGTAAGTACCAGAACAAGGGGGATGTCATGGGCTTGCGGCGCCAGCACAGCCTGGTCGAGTTGGCCCAGATCCCATGCCACGCCCACTGCGGTGACATCCGGGTGAGCCTGCATGAAGCGATCGAAGTAGCCGCCGCCATAGCCCAAACGCCAGCCCTCGGGCGTGAAGCCGACGCAAGGTACCAGCACCACATCGGGGCGCACGGGTTTGCCATTGCTGGATGGGATCTTGCACTCGTCCTGGCAGTCAGGCTTGCCACCATCCCAGGCTCTGAACTGCATCTCAACGGGCGATTTGCGGGCGTAAGGCAAGGCCAGTTGGCACCCCCACTCTGAATGGGCTGTGGAAGCGAGCGCGCTTGGGTTAAATTCACCCTGCATAGGCCAGTACAAGCCCAGGCAGTCGGGTTCCAGTTGGGCAAGCACCGCCATCACGCGTTCATGCAGGGCTGTTTGAGCCTGAACGGCTGCGGGTGTGTTCATCCAGTCTCGGCGAGCCTGTAGCAGGCGTTGTCTCAGTTCGGCGCGCGTGGCGGGTGGGTTGTTCGTGGCCATAACAAAAGGTTACTCAATTGCGGATCTCTTATAAGTATGCGGCTCCTGGCGTACATGCCCTGTCAGCCTTGACCTTGGCCATGGGGCTGCTGGGAGGCATGACCCCATTGCATGCGGCGGTGGACGACACCACCGTGCAGGACGCGCGTGAAGCGCTGCGCGTGCGGGACAAGCCGCGACTCCTGGTAGCGCGCGATACCCTCCTTGCTGCGCACCACCCACTGGCGCCCTGGGTGGACTATTGGTATTTCCAGGCCCGCTTGATCGAAACCGGCCCGACCGAAGTGGACGAGTTTCTGGCGCGTTGGCCTGACAGCTACGTGGCGGACCGTGCGCGCAATGATTGGCTGCTGGAGTTGGGCCGTCGCCAGGATTGGCGGACCTTCCTGCGCATCCAGCCGGCCTTTCGCATGAACGATGACCGAGAGGTCAGTTGCCTGGGCGTGCTGGCGCGCTTCCAGACCCGCGCACCGATGGAAGGGCCTGGAGATTGGCGTGAACAGGCACGCCAGGCGTGGTGGGGGCAGAAGGACGCCGACTACGGGTGCGACGCGATGGCGCAGGCCCTGCTGGCTGCGCGCGTGCTGGAGCCAGCTGACGTCTGGCGCAAATTGCGTCTGGCCATTGAAGCGGACAAGCCCCGTGCGGTGCAACAAAGTGCCAAGCTCCTGGGTGACGTCATCAGCCAGGCTGTCAGCCGTGTGCTGACACAACCGCAGGCTTACTTGATGCCAACGGCGCGGCTCGCCAGCCTGTCGTCCTCCGCTGGTGATGAGCACAAGCACACGCCGGGTGCGTCCATGAGCGCCAGCCCCAAGGGTGGCAAGCACAAGGACAAGGGCAGCAAGGCCGGCAAACGCAAAGGCCGGGCGGCCAGGCCCGATCCCACGCCCGTGCCCTTGGCGCTGCCCGCCGATGCCGTCAGCGCCATGAACTTGCTGGCTTACATCCGCTGGACGGGCATGGACCCTCTGGCTGCCGCCACGGCGATAGACGACGGCGCACAGCGCGCTCGTTGGCGCTGGAACGCTGAAGAATCGGCTTGGGCCTGGTCTCAGTTGGGCCGGGCCACAGCCTGGAAGCTGATGCCCGAAGCGCCTGCCTATTTCGAGCGAGCCTTGGCCGATCGTGCTTTGGCGGCGGGCACGGGTGAGATGCGATTAACCGGTTCTCGCGTGGCGGCATCCTGGTCAGCCGAAACCCTGGCCTGGATGGCGCGTGCTGGTTTGCGGGCCGCCTCTGCGGGGCAGCCGGAGCGCTGGCAACTGGTCGAGCAGGCCGTGGATGCCATGGCGCCCGATCAGCAGCAAGACGGAACCTGGCTTTACTGGAAGGCCAAGGCTTTGCAGGGGCGGGCCAAGTCGGGCGCATCGTCTCCGTTGGTGGCCGACGGCCTGCGTCAGCAGGCGCGTGACCTGATGCAGCGCGTGGCCAACCCCATGACCTTCTACGGCCAATTGGCTGCCGAAGAGCTGCATGGTGTGCCCGCACGTGCGCCGGCGCGGCCTGCGGCCTTGTCAGAGGGGGAGCTGGCAGACGCCCGTGCGATCCCTGGCATCGACCGTGCCTTGCGCATGCTGGAGCTAGGCTGGCGTACCGAGGCGCTCAAGGAGTGGAACTTCACGCTGTCGTACGCCAAGCCGGGTGGCTTGAGCGACCGTGAGTTGATGGCCGTGGCTGAAGAAGCCTGCCGCCGCGAGCTGTGGGACCGCTGCATCAATTCCAGCGAACGCACGCGTCAGGAATTCAACCTGGAGCAGCGCTACCCGATGCCTTTCAAGCAAGACGTCCTGAAGGCTGCTGGTGAAGTCGGGCTGGATCCGGCCTATATGTACGGCCTGATCCGCCAGGAGTCGCGCTTCATCACGGTGGCCAAGTCGGCGGTGGGTGCATCTGGCCTGATGCAGGTGATGCCGGGCACGGCCGCGTGGACGGCCCGCAAGCTGTCCATCGAGTACCACCCCGGCTTGCTCATGGACCGCATGACCAATCTGCGCCTGGGCGCCGGTTACCTCAAGCTGGTGCTGGATGACTTTCAGGGGGCGCAGGGTTTGGCAGCGGCGGCTTACAACGCCGGGCCTTCACGGCCACGACGCTGGCGTGATGGGCCGCGCATTGACGCTGCAGCCTGGGCGGAAAACATCCCCTTCAATGAGACGCGTGACTACGTCAAGAAAGTGCTGGCCAACGCCACTGTGTACGGGCATTTGATCAGCGGCAAGTCGCTGTCTGTGCGCAACCGCTTGGGGGCCACGGTGGGACCAAGGGCACCGAATGCGCCGCCTTCAGAGGACGATCTGCCTTGATGTGGGGCGCATGAAGTAAAAAAACCGGGCCTGGTCTAGCGACCGGCCCGGTTTTTGTTTTGGCGCCGGGCTCGGTGAGCCGCTGACGCCCGCGTCATCAGACGCGATGAATCAAGCCGCAGCCAGCAGGGCCGAAGTGTCGAACACGCTGCTCATCGGGGGCAGGTTCATGATCATCGGCTGGGGTGCGTTCTTGGAAACCTTGACAGGCTTGACGTTCGGGTCGTTCTGGGCAATTTCAGCCTTGTCCCAGTTGCCTGCGGACTCTTTGCCCGACACGGCGATCGAGTAGAACACGCGGAAGGCGACCTTGCGCTCCGACCAGAAGTCGGCGGCGTCACGGAAGGCGTCCAGCAGTTGCTCGCGGGTTTCGCGGTCGCACTTGTTGCCGTCAGGGATGAGTTCCAGCACGACGACGAAGCCAGGCTGCGGGCCCGACTTGTGGACCAGGTCGGTCATGCAGTCGTACAGGGCGTCCAGGTTCTTGCCGAAGTGATCCGGGAAGAGGAAGTCGCGGGCAATGATGTCCAGCACGGCCTGCTTGTCCTGAGCGGCGCTCAGGTTCGTGTACAGGAAATGTTGGCCTACGGCATTGGCGGCCAGTTGCAAGTCTTCCGGGCGGAAGGCGCGGATGGATTGAACGATGTTGGGTCGAACGGATTGCAACAACATGATCGCTTGTGCCCCGGGATTCATGGAGGTGGTCATGGCCAGACGAGCAAAGTTAAAGGTCTAAGAAAAAAGAACGGCGCTTCAACGCTGTGGATCAATTTGCTGGAAGCTTTGATAGTGATCCGCAGTGTAGAAACAAGTTTCCGGCTGTCTAGTGTCTTTACCTCCGCAAACAATTCGTCGCGCGCCGCGATCGTGTTCGCCAGGGGTAGGGACGGTGTACTCATGATAGAAACCGCGCGGCTGACGGGGCAACTGGCGCTCGCGGTTGCCAAACACCACACCATCCTTGGCATACCGAAACGGGCCACCCGCAAAAATGCGGCTGTGGACGTCTTGGGCTTGCGCAGGAAGGGCAGACAGCGCGACCGACGACGAGGCGGCGCTTGTCTCTTGTGGTGCATGGCGACGGGCCAGTGCTTCCGTTGGAAGCGAGGCGGCCGCACAAACCAGGGCCACACCAGTCAGGAATGCAGCAGTCCACGAACGGGAGGTTCTGGCGACTGCAGCGGGGGCTGCAGATGTCAAGCCACAACCGCCTGACGAGGATTCCCTGTTGACTGTGCGGGGCACCATGATGCTGTGTTTCCAGCCTTGATCTGTCAGCAATGCAGCTCTTCGTTAAAGCCGTGACTGTATAGAAAACAGCCCAAAAGCTCAAGGCCCCGACGCCCGATTAGCGGGCGGAAGGGGCCTTTGCGTGGGGGGTTGACAGCCTGTGATATAAGCCCGCGCCCAGGCTGGGCGGGGCTTTCAGGCCGTTTTTTCGCGTTTCAGCGAACGGCGTTGGCGTCGGCCACGGTCATGGCCGTCATGTTCACGATTCGTCGAACCGTGGCGGACGGCGTCAAAATCGTCACCGGCTTGGCGGCGCCCAGCAGCACGGGGCCCAAGGCGATGTTGTTGCCCGCTGCGACCTTGAGCAGGTTGTAGGCGATGTTGGCTGCGTCGATGTTCGGGCAGACCAGCAAATTGGCCTCGCCGCTCAGCGTGCTGCGTGGCATCAGTTGCTGGCGATAGGGCTCGTCCAGCGCCGTGTCGCCGTGCATTTCGCCGTCGATCTCCAGCCAGGGGGCTTGTTCCTGGATCAGGGCCAGGGCTTCGCGCATCTTCACGGCCGAAGGCTGATTGCTCGATCCGAAATTCGAGTGCGACAGCAGCGCCGCCTTGGGGCGCTGGCCGAAGCGCATCATTTCCTCTGCGGCCATGATGGTGATCTCGGCGAGCTGTTCGGCCGTCGGGTCGTAGTTGATGTGGGTGTCCAGCAGGTTGACGGTGCGGCCCGGCAGGATCAAACCGGTCATGGCCGCATAGGTCTTGACGCCGGCGCGCTTGCCGATGACCTGGTCGATGTAGTGCAGGTGCAGGGCCGTAGAGCCCCAGGTGCCGCAGATCAGGCCGTCCACCTCGCCCTTGTGCAGCAACATGGCCCCGATCAGGGTCAGGCGGCGGCGCATTTCGATCTTGGCCATCTGCTCGGTCACGCCTTTGCGCTCGCCCAGGCGGTGGTAGGTCTGCCAGTACTCGCGGTAGCGCGGGTCGCTCTCGACGCTGATGACGTCCACGTCGCGACCGGGTTTGAGGCGCAGGCCGAAACGTTCGATGCGCTGGGCGATCACTTCGGGGCGGCCGATCAGAGTCGGGCGAGCGATGTTTTCGTCCACCACGATCTGGGCGGCGCGCATCACGCCTTCGTTTTCACCTTCGGCATAGGCGATGCGCTTGTTCTTGGCGCGCTTGGCCACGCTGAAGATGGGCTTCATCGTGTGGCCGGAGGCGTAAACGAAGCTTTGCAGCTTTTCGCTATACGCAACGAAGTCCTTCACGGGACGGGAGGCGACGCCGGAGTCGGCCGCCGCTTTGGCCACGGCCGGCGCGATCTTGATCATCAGGCGCGGGTCGAAAGGCTTGGGAATGAGGTACTCGGGGCCGAAGCTCAGCGATTCGCCGGCATAGGCTGCGGCCACCACTTCGTTCTGCTCGGCCTGGGCCAGCTCGGCAATCGCGTGCACGGCCGCGATTTCCATCTCATCGGTGATGGTGGTCGCGCCGGAATCCAGGGCGCCCCGGAAGATGTAGGGGAAGCACAGGACGTTGTTGACCTGGTTGGGGTAGTCCGAGCGGCCAGTGGCCATGATGGCGTCGTCGCGCACGGCCTTGACCTCGTCGGGCAGGATTTCGGGCGTGGGGTTGGCCAGGGCGAAGATGATGGGCTTGGCGGCCATCTTGGCCACCATGTCGGCCTTGAGCACGCCGCCGGCAGACAGGCCCAGGAAGATGTCGGCGCCTGCGATGACCTCGCTGAGCTTGCGTTGATCGGTCTTCTGGGCGAAGGCGGCTTTGTCGGGGTCCATCAGTTCAACGCGGCCTTCATAGACCACGCCGGCCAGGTCGGTTACCCAGATGTTTTCGCGGGGCACGCCCAGCTTGACCAGCAGTTGCAGGCAGGCCAGGGCAGCGGCGCCAGCGCCGGAGGTCACCAGCTTGGCGGTCTTGATGTCCTTGCCAACCACTTTGAGGGCGTTGAGCAGGGCTGCGCCCACCACGATGGCCGTTCCATGCTGGTCATCATGGAAGACGGGGATCTTCATGCGCTCGCGCAGCTTGCGCTCAACGTAGAAGCAATCGGGTGCCTTGATGTCTTCGAGGTTGATGCCGCCGAAGGTGGGTTCCAGCGAGGCGATGATCTCGACCAGTTTTTCGGGGTCTTTCTCGTTGATCTCGATGTCGAATACATCGATGTCGGAGAACTTCTTGAACAGGACGCCCTTGCCCTCCATCACGGGCTTGGCGGCCAGCGGGCCGATGTCGCCCAGGCCCAGCACGGCCGTGCCGTTGGTGATCACGGCCACGAGGTTGCCGCGGCTGGTGTACTTGAAGGCGGCGGCGGGGTTCTCGACGATCTCCTCGCAAGGTGCGGCCACACCAGGGGAGTAGGCCAGGGCCAGGTCGCGCTGGTTGGTGAGCTGTTTGGTGGCCGAGATGGCCACTTTGCCGGGCGTCGGGAACTCGTGGTACTCGAGTGCGGCTTTTTTCAGCTCGGCGCGTTTTTCTTCTGGAGTGGTCATCGAGGGGGCCTTTGTGTGGCCCGAACAGGGCCTGGACCCCCGATTCTAAGAACTTTGGCGGTCAATTGCCGTTGCTTGTCAGGCCAATGAACACAGAGATCCAGGGCTTGTTGACAGATGGATCCTGCAGTTTGGACTGTTTGTCCAGGAAGTCTTTGCCGAAGGCAATACCGAACTGAAAGGCGTCGCTCTTGGAGCTGCGCAAGACCAGTCCCGCCGCAGTGGACAGGGCGCTTTTGGTCTCGGTGCCGCCGCTTGCAGGATCCGTGACGGGTACCAGTCCCAACCCGGCGCTGAAGTAAGGGGTCAGGGTGATGCCATAACTGGAAAGCACGCCAGTGCGCCAGCCTACATAGGGCGCGACAGTGGACGAACTGCTCACGGGCTTGTCGGCGCCGATGCGGAATTTGAAGGGGATCACCAGTGCACCGAAAGTGGCGCCCGTGCGGCGCACGTCGTAGTCATCGGTCAGCATGCTTTTGGGGATTGCGTATTGCACGCCCAGCTTGACGATGGGCGTGTCTCCGCACGCTTGGGCACCGTCGGGTTCGATTTCAATGAAGCGGACGAGAATGGTGTCGCCTCCGTCCTTGAACGCAGACAACTTGGAGTTGGCCGGGCCGCAATATCGTTTGTTGGCGTCGGGATCGTTAATGTCTTTAGGGATGTGTTTGGCGAAATGCGGTATCGCGACGTACAGCTTGAGGCGATCGCCGTCGAATTGGTTGGTACCGGAATTGGCATCGTCGCTCGCGCATGCCCAGAGTGGGGCAAGGCAGGACAAGGCGATGGCGAACTGGCGAAGGGTAGGCTTGGAGGAGAAGTTCATGATGGGCTCCGTGAAAATCCCAATCTATGAAAATTCCAGTGCGAATGCACTCATCTCCCGTCTAAACCAACGTTGAGGGGACATCAGATCGCGGCATCCAGGCTTCGCGCGATGGCGGTCATCAGCGCTTCAGGTGCCACGGGCTTGTGGAGAACGGGCAGGCCGGCAGCCTGTGCCTGCTTGAGCCGATCGGGGGCCGTGTCGCCCGTGATGATGATGGCGGGCAGATTGCGGAGGTGTTGTCTGAGCCGTTGAATGGCGTCGATGCCGTTTTCCTGTCCACGCAGCCGCAAGTCCGCCAGCACGAGGTCAGGTTGGCGGATCTGGATGTGCTCGAGGGCTTCAGCGATGCTCGATGCCAGCATGACCTCGCAGCCCATGCGTTTGAGCAAGCCCTGCATGCCGACGCGCACGGCCATTTCGTCGTCCAGTACCAGAACGTTGCACATCGGCATGGAGGGCTGGGCGTCGCGCGGGTCGATGGCCGGCACAGTCGCCGTTGGTATCGAGCCGCGGGGGATGGTCAGGGTGATGGTGGTGCCCTGTCCTGGCGTGGATTGGAGGTCCAGCTCCAGGTAGAGCAGGGTGGCCAGTCTTCGCACGATGGACAGGCCCAGCCCCAGGCCCCGGTTGCGGTCTCGCTCCGGGTTGTCGACCTGAAAGAACTCCTCAAAGACTTGTTTGTGCAGCGGCAGGGCGATGCCGCAGCCGGTGTCGCGGACGCAAACCTCGATGTGCTTGTCGTGCTCGATCGCTTCGATGTGGACGCTGCCTTGGTGGGTGTACTTGACGGCGTTGTCCACCAGGTTGTGCAGCACGCGACTGAGTTGTTCGTGGTCGCTGTTGACGATGAGCTGGGGCGCGCAGGCAATCGTCAGGTCGACGCCCTTTTGCTGAGCCACGGGCATGTAGGTGGTTTGAATATGTTCAAGCAGGTGTTGCAGCGGGAAGCTGCGCCAGTGCAGATGAACCATGCCTGCGTCAAGCTTGGACATATCCAGCAGCGTGTTCATCTGTGTCTGCAAGGAGGTCAGCGCCTGGTCGATGTGGTTGAGCAACTGGATGTTTTCAGGTTTGTTGACCTGCAATCGCAAGGTGGCAAAGAACAAGGAGAGCGAATGCAGCGGCTGCCTCAGATCGTGGCTGGCGGAGGCGAGAAACCGGGTCTTGGCGGCGTTGGCTGTTTCCGCTTGTTCAAGCGCCACGCGCAGTTGGTGATTGAGGCGTACTTCTTCAATGCGTTTGGCGATGGCTTTTCTGAAGGCTTTGAAGTTGTCGCGCGCCAGCCCGACCATCACCAGGCTGAATACCAGGAGAAGGGGGACCATGGCGCGGGCCAGCCACTGGTCTTCGCCATTGAACGGGGTGATGGACCAGCCCAGCATCAGCGCTCCCATGACGGGGCCTGCGTAGACCAGGTAGACGGGCAGGTAGCCGCCGGAGGTTCCGATGGCGCCTGTCGTCAAGCCCGCCAGAATCAGCGTGACCATCGTGCGCCCCAGATCGGACAGGTAGGGGAAGAACAGGACCGCAGCCGCGTTGGTCAGGGCATGCAGCCCGCGGAGCACTTGTGCAATGCGCAGCTTGCGCTGCGGTGTGGTGTGGACCCCGGTCAAGGCTCTGAAGCCCACTCTGCGTATCGCCAGCGTGGACCATTCGGCCAATACCCAGACGATGACGAGGACGTGCGGCGCGCGTGACCACGCTGCCGCGGCGATGATCACCGCCGTGAGGCCGATGGCCGGCCCTGTCCGTTGCGATTGCCTTTCGTAGAGCGAGACCAGTTCATCGGTGACGCCCCTGTCAATCTCGGCCTCAGGGGGGGGCTGGTGGGCGTCAACAGTTGGCGGTGGTGTCGTCATCCGGCAATGATGGTGGAAGTACTGGGCTTGTCAATCTGGATGCTCAGGGGCGCGGCCTGTTTCAGCCAGTCGGGCATGTCGGCTGTCGTTCGTTGCGGATCGCTGCAGACAAGGCTGATGCGCAATGCCTGGCCTGGCAGATCTTCGGGCGGGCTGTCGATCGTGATGAAGCCGTCGCCCATCTCGGGGAACCATGTTTCTACGCGGCAGTGATAGGCCGGAGTAGACGTACCAGACACGACAGATGAGGGCGTGAATGAGAACGGGCGCTGGCTGAAGTTGTCCGGCTTGGCGTTGGCAAAAGGATAGGGGGCATACAGGGCGGGTGCATGCACGCTGTGGATGACGGTGTCGACGGCGGGGGCCTCGTCTGTCGCGGCCCGGCTCAGCGTGATGCGGCTGATGCTGGCAAGGTGTTCGTCTCCGGACAGCAGTACCAGCTTGTTCAAGGCCAGATCGCAAATGGCGGCCAGCAAGTTGTACAGCGAGGAAGGGTAGCCGTCCCAGGCATCGGATTGCAGCGCGCTGGCTGGCGTGGCGCCGCAGGCGTCGATGCGCCTGGGCAGGACCATGCTGGGGCAGGCCAGGTAGCGCCAGGCATCTTTGGGTGCGGCCTGCAACCAGTTGACCAAATCGGCCCATTGCGGGGCGGACATGATGCGCGCCTTGTCGATGTTGAGGCTGTTGCGGACCTCGCGTTCTGTGCGTGTATTGGCCATGAACACCAGTGCGGGCTGGTGATCCGGGCCTATGGGGCCGTGAAGCCCGTCGGTGCCTGCGGTGCGGGATCGGTTGAAGCGATAGGCGCGATAGGAGGCCAGCCCGTCGTGCTTGAGCCTGTCGACATAGTCGGACGCCCGGCCTGCGCTGCCGTCATCCAGCAGGCTGGGGGCGTCCTTGGCAATGGGCGACCAGTTGTCGGCCAGCTCATGGTCGTCGATCATGGCTTCTATGCGGGCTTCGCTGACGAGGCCCCGCACGCAGCTGCTGCGTTGCCATTGGATGTAGGGGTCGCTGTGTCGGCCGTCTGAAAGTTGCGGGTCAAACAGGCCCGCTGTGGCATCGACATACACCTGGTCGCCAAGCATCAACATGAAATCGGGCCTGGATGCGCTGCAAGCGTAGGCCTGGGCGATGAGTGACAAGGTGCGTTCGCTGGGCGATGTCGCGTTGACTAGCTGCGGTGTGCGGTCGAGGAGGCCGCCCGGGTAGAGGCAACTGGTGAGCAGGAACCGCGTGGGCAGGGCGTCCGGCGCAGGTGCTTTGGTATGGGTGAGTTCGCTGTTGACGTGGAAGCTGGCGGTCTCCTGGGTATGCCACATGCCCTCCGGGGGGGTGATCAGCTCAGGCGGCACGTCGCGCAGGTGTGGCAGCTTGAGCGTGAGGTGGCCTGGGCCGATCAGGGTTTCGCGTTCGGCGGCGCGCACGGCCCGAACGATATCGTCAATCGCATCCTGGCTATGGGCGTAGGTGCCCTCTAGTTCGCGAAACCGGGATGCGGCGCCTTCGAGTTTCGTGAACACTTGCTGTTGCGTGAAATGCTCCAGCCCTTTTTCGTCGAAATCGCGGGGCTGTCCGTAGACGACATAGGCCAGCCAGTCGGCGCAGGGACTTTCATTGGCCCAATCGACATCGACAGCGAAGTCTGAAATGGGCAAGCGGCCATTGCCGGTCCAGACGGCATACCGGGCTTTTGCGCAGGCGAGCGGCAGGCCAATGTATGGTGCAGGGATGATGCCTGCAAACAGCGGGTGTCCGAATTGGGACTCGAAGCCCAATCGAAGGATGACGGTTGCCTGGCCTGTATCGTCCGTTGTGACGTGCGTGTCCGAGTACTGTGGCGGGCTGATGCGCACCGCTCCGAATGGGGGGGCTTTGGGGCTCGGGCTCATGATGCTGCCTCATTGAAGAAATCGGCCACGTGCGGGAAGACCTTGACGGGTGCCTGGCGACCGATCAGGCAATCCTGGTGCCCTAAGCCGGCGATGGGCTCGATCCGGTACTTGCCGGCGTAGGTGGCGTCGATGCCTGTGACGTACTCACGGAAGTCGTACAGCCCGCGGATGTCGGCCAGACCGTTTTCTTCGCCATGTACGGACATCATCTTGTCCAGCTTGTCGAGCACCTTTGAGATGTCATACGGCGTGACATAGCGGTTCATGCCGAAGCGATCGGAGATGACTGTGTTGCGCGCCAGGTGCAGGGCCTGGCTGAGCGTGTTGAGGTTCAGCGGGCCGAAGTGGTCGTCCATGAAGTCCAGTACAGGCTGGTCGAGCTCCCTGATGTTGAAGTCCCGTCCGTAGAGCGCGTCCATGCGTCGCCGGGTTCTGGCCCAGGGCGCGGTTTTCCAGGGCGGGAAGACGGGGTTCTCAATGTCGAACTCTTCTTCAGGGTAGGGGATGGTGGCCAGCAGGCGCTCCATCACCTTGTCGAGTACCTCGTTGGTGTCGCTGTCCTTGGGATCCGGCTTGAAGCGATAGGGCCCCAGGGGCAGGTGCTGGCGCACGTAGCGCATGATGTAGGCGCGCAGCAGATTGCCCTCTTTGAAACGCATCATGGGCGCGATCTGCGACATGCACAGCCGGTGGATCAAGGCGGGGGCGCCTGTGTCGGCCTGGCCTTGCATGCGTCGGATGGCCACTTGGCATCGGGGCGGGAGTTCGGCAATCGCATCGGGGCGGGCCAGCAAGCCCATCCACAACATGGCCGAACCCATGCAGTGCGCAAACACGTCGACCTGCTGCGTGCCGCAGGCATCGGCGATGTGGCTCAGGGCCAGGGGAATGTCTTTCTGGCCGGCGTCCTCGAAGGTCCAGGGATAGGTGGCGGTGGGCATGCCTGCGCTGGTTCGCATGTCGACAAGCCAGATGTCATGCCCCTGGTCCCATAGGTATTTGGCCAGGCCGGGTTGCACGGCATGGTGCGCGAAGGTCGTGCCGCTGGCGCTGTAGCCATGCAGCATGACCAGCGGGCGCGGACGGCGGCCAGCTTGCGCCGCAGGGTAGCGTGTCAGGCGCACGCGAACCGGTGTGCCGTCGCTCAAGGGCGCATCGACATCCAGTTCGGTGATCTGTGGGGGGGGCAGGCCAGGCACGAACCCAGGCAGGCGCACTGCTTCACGCTGCGGGCCTTCATCCACCGCGCGCATGGTCCAGACGTGGATGTTCAGCAGCATGCGCACAAACAGCATGGCCAGGCTGATGAGATCCATCAAGGCGGACGGCATATCCCGCTGCCGGGTGATGCGCAGCAGCGGCACGCCGATGTCGGCCAGGTAGGCCATGTTGAGCTTGAGCGTCGGTGGAGAGCACGCTGGCCAGCTCAGGCCAGGGAAGCGGTCGAGCGTCATTGTCATCAACTGCTCCCAAGGATTGCCTCGGCGGGAATAGGTCAGCTTCTTGCGCCCCTTGATGTGCCGTCCTTCCAGCATGCCCGGGGTGGCCCACGATGCATCGTGGGCCAGTACCTTGCTGATCAAGAGGTCGTACTCCAGCAAACGGACCTCACCTGCCCGGCTGGCCAGTGCCACGCCGTTGAGCACGCGCTCTTTGATGCCGGGCTCGTTCATGTCCGGTGGAATCATGCTGGTGAGGTGTTTCAGCGCCAATTGGGTGATGTCGCGCAGTCCCCGGTTCAGCGTCCAGGCCGCACCGGCCTTGGCGATCCGTTCCGGTGCGCAGCGCGGTTCGCGATGCAGGGCGTACAGATGGCCGTCGAGCTGCGCGTTCAGCAGCACCCGGCCTTGCTCCCACACCTTGTGTGCGGGTACGCCGGGTGGCAGACCGCGAGGATCGATGACCCTGACAAAGCTGTGTGCCGGGTTGACCTTGAGTGTGCGTCTGGCGGGGCTGCCTTGCAGCAGCGTCGAGACCGCCACCTCCTGGAACCGCAGGGTGATCTCAACCTTGTATGGCCCAACGTCTCCCCGCATCTGCTCGGAGATCTCGATGTGGGTGGATATGGGAGCGGGCAGCGGTGTGGCTGTGGCGCGTGGCCTGTCACGAGGCTCGCCCGGCTCAGATGGCGGGTGTGGCTGGCCCATTTGCTGACCCATGTGCCATTGCGCCATCAAACGCTGGATGGCCCGATCGGCCAGGGTGGCGATGGTCAGCGAGGGATTGATGCCCAGAGAGGTGGGGATGATCGAGCCGTCCAGAACGACCAAACCGTCATGGACGGCATCGGGTGTGGCCTGGCCCGGTGCAAAAACCTGGCCGATTTCATTGACCACGCCATCCGTCACCGACGAACCCATGGGACAGCCGCCCAAGGGATGGGCTGTGAAGAGCGGGCCGCGTTTGCCATCCACCAGGAACTCCATGTTCTTGGGCACAGGCTTCCAGCCCGGGTTGGGCAGCAGTGTGCCGCCCATGCCCGAGTTGGCGCACAGCGCCTTCAACTCATCCAGTTGGGTATCAAAGCGGGGGTCTTGGCGCAATTGGGGCCATGAGACAGTCACGGCGCTGTCGCTGGGCAGGAAGGGCGTGTCCGATGGGGGCTCATCGCGTTTGCATTGACCTTGCACCAACTGGATGCGGCCTTGGGCGGTGTCGTGGCCGATGATGGCCAGCGGGAAGGTGCGCCGCAAACGGTCGGGGTGCATGGACATGGGGTCGCCCGCCTGATCGTCGCTCTTGTGGGTGCTGAGGTCCATCTCGCCGAGCTGGTGCACCGCGTAGGCTGTCGTATTCAGCTCGCAGAAGATCCGCTCCAGAGCGGCGGGCACCGCCAGATCCTGCACCACATATTGCGCGTGCAGCGGCTTGTCCAGGTCATCACGGCGGTCGATCATGCCTGTGATGGTGGGTCCGACATCGCGCTGTGCGTGGGCCACATGTTCGCTGGCGATGGCGGAGATGTCCTGCTTCTGGTCGTAGGCGGCCATCACCAGATCGCCGTTGGCCGAGAAGCGCTCGCCCAGTACATCCGAGAGGGCCAGCCCTTGTTGCCGGGATCTCAGCAAGATGCCGGTTGAGCCGAACGTGCCGGCCGCCACGATGACCTTGCCGGCCCGGATCTGCATGAGTGGGCCGTGGCGCCATTGCATCTGCGGATCGGTGTGTTGAACGTGCACGATCCAGGATGAGGGCAGGGCATCGGTCGGATCGCCCTTGCCGATGTGCATCACGGTTGCGCCGGTAAAGAGGCGCACGCCGCGCCGCGCCGCGCTGGCCAGCAGATTCGTATCCAGCGAGATCTTGGCGCCTTGGTTGCATCCCGTCGCGCAATCGCCGCAGCGGTTGCAGGCAGACAGGCGAACCTGATCGGAACTCAGGTCGCCGTCTCGCATGGCCACCGTGATGGGCGTGGGTTTGAACGCGCTGCGGGTCTTGTCGGAGCCTGTGCTGATCTTCTTCAAGGCCTCAAACTTGGCGAGTGGCCGGTCCTGTCGGGCGATGGTGTTGTCGCCCACGCCGTCTGCTGGTGCCGCGCCCAATCTGATCATCATGGCGCGGGCTAGTTGCTGCAGGTCCGACTCGTCCTGCGCGATGGTGCGGGGCCAGGGGGACTGCCTGAACACGGCCGGATTCGGCCAGGCCATGACGCCTGCGTTGATCAAGGACCCGCCGCCCAGGCCATTGGCCACCAGGGCGCTGACGTCGTCGCTCACGCGAACGTCAAACAGGCCGCAACGGTTGCCTTTGGTGTTGAGGTTATGGGGCGTGTTGAAGCGCACGTGCACCGGAGTTTCCGCCAATTGGTTGGGGAATTCGCCAGGCAAATAGGCCTCGCCGCGCTCCAGCAGCCAGATCCTGGCAGGCGAGCCTTCGCGGCCATCAAGGGTGCTGCTCAACGCGGCTGCGCACACTGCGGCGCCGTAGCCGCTGCCGACGATCAGGACATCACAGTCCAGGCCGGTGCGCGGGTCCGGTGCAAAGCCCTCTTGTGCATGGGCCATGCGATATTGAAGGTCCGCCAGCCCCTCCGATATCCACTGACGTTCGCCGTACGCCGATTCATTCGACGACGCATTTGCCTTGCTCATTCTCACGTCCTTGTTGATCGAGGACAGTGCTCGGCACTGCTTGGCGATGCGCCATTCTGTGCGCTCAGTCTGCCTCGATCGGTGGTTTGTTGATGGGGGCCAAAACCCCGAAGAGATTCATTTCATGCGCCCGGTACATGGCCTGCGCCCGGTTGCTGACACCAAGCAATTGATAGACCGCCCATAGATGGGCCTTCACGGTGCCCTCGGCGATGCCGATTTCGCGTGCGATCACCTTGTTGGGTTTGCCTTGCAGCAGGCAGCGCAGCACGGCCAGTTGGCGCGGACTCAGGTCTCGGGGCCACGTGGGGCTGGGCGCGGCGCCGGCCTCACCCGATATCGTGCTCAGATGATTCGGGTGCCCCGGGCTGTGATGGTGTGCCGCCGCGGATGACTGCAAGGCGGCCGGAGGCAGGTAAGTGCCCTGCGCCAGGACGAGCCGCAAGGCATGGGTGGTGACGCCAGGGTCGGTGCTTTTGGGCACATAGCCGGCTGCGCCGTGCTGGATCGCGGCCTGTATGGAGCAGGAGGATTCGTCGCCGGAGACCACGACCACCGCCGCCTCTTCAAACAAGGTCTTGATGCGCAGCAGGGCATCCATCCCGGACAGGCCTGGCATCTGCAAGTCCATCAGCACCAGGTCGAAAGCCTGTCCGGCCAATGCCTGGGCATCTTGCACCGAAGCGGCCTGTTGCACGCTCACGGCAGGGTCGAGCCCGGTCAACAGGCCTTTGAGCCCCTCGCGAAAGAGGGGGTGATCGTCAACGATAAGGACACGGACACCAGGGTTCATGAGGGCATGTTATCGACGAATATCGGCAACGAGCCATGACTAAACGTCGGTTTAGCCAAGCGATGAGTGTGTGCCTGCAGGCGCCTTGACGCGGTACGGGCGTCCATCTAGCCGTCAGGTTAGCACTGCAACATGACGGGGCGCATCACCCCGCGCTTTCCCCTGTGCCGGTTTAAGCCTTAAGCGGGTGGTTTAGGCCGAGATTAGGCCAAGAGGCCGATTGAGCTTCCGATTGCATCTCCAGATACTGCCGGCCATGCGCTGCAACTGATGCGGCGTCGTTCAACCTGGGAGTACGTGATGCATGAATTGGAGCGATATCGAAAGGTACGGCACGTTGCGGCAGCCGTGGCGCTGTTGGCATTGAGTGCGTGTGGCGGTGGAGGCGGCAGCAGTACGGATGCGCAGGCGCAGCCTTCTTCTACCAAGGCAACGGTGTCGGGTGTGGCGGCCAAAGGCCTGCTGCGCCACGCGTTGGTGACCGCGTACCTGCCGGATGCCAAGGGACAGCCCGGGCAGAAGCTGGCCGAGGTGGTGAGTGACAGCAGTGGGCACTACACCCTGACGGGCCTGCCGGTCGGGCGAGCGATTCTGGTTGTGGCCAGTCGCAATACCGACCCCGCCTCGCCGACCACGATGGCGGACGAGGCCACCGATCAGGACGTACCGGTTCCGACGGGATTCGAACTGAGCGCAGCCACGGTGCTGGGCGGCAATGGCTTGTCCGACAACCTGCTTCAGATCACGCCATATTCGACCATGGCCGTCGACAAGGCCAGGCAGTCCGTGGCGACGGCGGGGCAGTTCGATGCCACAGCCGTGGGCAAGGCCAACGCAGATATCCGTCGCTATGTGGGCTTCGATGTCTTGGGCGATGCACCTGTGTTCGATGAAACCGGCCATACACCGGGCAATGCCGCCGCCTTGGCGCTGGCCTCCGTGTCCACATTGGCGAAGTCACAATCCGTAGAGACTTGCCCCTCCCTTGCAGGCTTGACCGATGCAAAGGCCATCACGGCTGTGAAGACACAGTGCCAGGTGGACAGCCTGCGCAAGGCGGGGACCAGCGACGACGCCGTGAGGGCCAAGCTGGACGAAGCACGACTGGCGACCGCGAGCCAGGAGGCCTATGTCGGCCCTCTGCCGCCAGCCCCTGCATTGCAGACCGTTGCGCTCAAGGACGTGCCCGTCGGCGACATCGATGCCACCAAAGCCTTGACGGCGTACCTGCGCAGCGACGTGCCGTTCATCGTGGGCAGCACAGGTGACACACTGAATACCCGTGTGCAGCAGGTGCAAAAAGACCTTTCTGCGGCGATCAATCCGCTTGACAGCGCCAATGTGCGCCTGCTCGATGCGATCGTTCATGCAGCCAATCTGTATGCACAACGCGAGTACGGCGCACCCACCAGCAGCACGCGTTTCGACGGGCAGGGGCGCCAGATTGGGTGCACGTTCTACACGGACAAGACCTACGCCATTGAGGCTACCGTGCCCTCCCAACGCGAGACGCAAGTCTGCCGTGTCAGTTACGCCTACAAGTTGAAGACACCCGCGACACCTGACTCGCCTGCCGTGTACAGCGCCTTGCAGCACGCCATCTTCATGGAGCCAGGTGATTTCTCTGACGCGGCCGGGGGCGGTTTTGCCGACTTCAAGTTCCGCACATCCCTGCTGTGGCAGGACGGCTCCTTCGCGCCCAATGGCAGCTTCGAGCCTGACTGGCAACACGGCCAGCGTGTGATGCTGGCGGCTGGTGGCGGCACTGAACCGTTCACATCGACACTTGTTGCCACGGTCAGGGGCCAATGGGTGGTTGATGCCAGTGGCTCGGACTACATCACGCGCTTGAGCATCACGGGCGACCTCGCGCCAGCCTATGAGCGTGTGCAAAACGTCATCCAGGCCAAAGGCATCAAGACCATGGCAGACCTTGTGCTGGCTCCTGACGCGAAGGCCAATCAGCTGAGCAAGCTGGGCATCACGGGTGGTTTCAGCGCCGTGGCTGCCGACGGCAGTGTGTCGTCCATCAAATTGCTGGACGGTAGCGCCATTCAGGGCTGGTTGACCTTGCCTGATTTCTCGGATGCCCAACTGCTGGCCAAATCCGATGACTTGTCCGTGCACCTGGTCTTGCAGGCGGCAACCGCGTCAGGCAGTGTGATCCGTGGCTCGTTGGACTTGAGTCATTTCACTGACACCGCCTTGGCAGCTGGCAGTGGTCTGACGACGTCAGAGCGCATTGCGCAACAGCTCAACATGCCCGCACAGATGAGCTTCAGCGGGGTGCTCGCAAGCGGTGGCCAGAACGTCTTCAGTGGTGCGCTGGCTGTGACCATGGAGGGCCTGAGTACCTATGACGTGACACAGCCGATTGAAAACAGTGCCGTGACGATCACGCTCAAGATCAACGCGACCGTTCAAGTGCCCAGCAGGCCGGATCTTGCGCTCAAGGATCTGACCTTGGTTCAGAAATCCCATGCGGTGGCCATTTCGGGGCAGCTTGAGCAGGGCAGTTTGTGGGTGCATGCTGATGGCAAGCAGGACGCCAATGGCGTGATGAAATTGAATCTGCTCAGTGACAGCGGCGTCAGTCTGGCGATCGATTCCAGCAGCGCCACGGGCCGATTCTCCTTGATGCGCGGCGGCAACGAGGTGGGCCTGCTGGACAGCCATGCGGGGCAGATCAGCTACGCAGATGGCAGCTATGAACGGTGGTGAGCGGGGCGTTTGAAACCTGACCCACCGGGATAAGCCTCACAAAGGCATTTGCTCAGGGATTTCTCGCCCGCGCACCAAAGTGTGCGGGCGAATTTCTTTTCGTTTGGCCCGACAATCTGCCAATGAGCATGGGTGAATTTGATCTGATCGAGCACTACTTCTGGCGGCCTTCAGGCCAGGGGCCGCGACGTGCCGTGGTGGGCAATGGCGATGACTGCGCCGTGATCGCGCCGGGGCCGGGCATGCAACTGGCCGTGTCCACGGACACCATGGTGGAGGGGCGGCATTTTCTCTCCACGGTTAGCCCGGCGCGACTTGGGCACAAGGCCCTGGCTGTGAACCTGTCTGATCTGGCCGCATGCGGCGCCTCTCCCATGGCGTTCACACTGGCGCTGACACTGCCCCGTGTGGACGAAGCCTGGTTGCGTGGTTTTGCCAAAGGCTTGCTGGATCTGGCCGATGAGCACAACTGCGAGCTGATCGGCGGGGACACCACGGCAGGCCCTTTGAGCATCGGCATCACGGTGATGGGCGAGGTGCCAGCGGGGCAGGCTTTGTTGCGCAGTGGCGCCAAGCCCGCAGACGACATCTGGGTCAGCGGCTTTCCCGGCCTGGCGCGGCTGGCGCTGGAGGCTTTTCGCGGCACCCTTCACCCTGCGCTGAGCGGTGATGCGTTCGAGGCCGCGCGATTGGCCATGGAACGGCCTGATCCCCGCGTCACCCTGGGTGTCGGTTTGCGCGGCCTGGCCAGCGCAGCCATTGACGTGTCCGATGGCTTGTTGGGCGATCTGGGCCACATCCTCAAACGCAGCAAGGTGGGTGCCTCCTTGTGCCTGGATGCCTTGCCGGTTGGTGCCTGGCTGGCCGACCGCACGGTGGACGAGCAACTCGACTGCATCCTGGCCGGTGGCGATGACTATGAACTGGTGTTCACGGCGCCGCCTGAGCATCGCGCACGCATCATCGAACTGGGCGCAAGCCTGGGCCTGGTGCTCAGCCGCATTGGCCACATCGAGGTCGAGGCCGAGGCTGGCTTGCGCTTGTGGCGTGGCGAGCTCGACGTCTGGCCCGAGGACCCGGCCAGAGCCGCCGTGGTCAATCGCTGGACTTCGTTTGATCATTTCAGGGGGGCCGCATGAGCGACGCACAGGCACCACGTCGGGCCACGGTGGGGCTGCTGTTGAGCCATCCCGCGCATTTCATTGCATTTGGTGCGGGCAGTGGGCTCAGCCCCAAAGCACCGGGCACGGTGGGCACGCTCTGGGGCTGGCTGAGCTTCGTGGCCATCAAGGCGGCATTGGGCACGGGTGCACATGCCGATCTCATCTGGGCGGGCATTCTGGTCATCGGCTGGTTCGTGGGGTGCTGGGCATGCACGCACACGGCACGCAGCTTGCGCGTGGCCGATCCGGGTTCTGTCGTGTGGGATGAGATCTGGGCCTTCTGGTTGATGCTGTGGATCATCGATCCTGTGGACTGGCGCGGGCAACTGGTGGCCTTTGCCGTGTTCCGCTTTTTCGATGCAGCCAAACCGGGCCCAGTGGGTTGGGCTGATCAGCTGTTCAAGCTCAAGCCCGGTCAGCAGATCGGGTGGGCGCAAGGTCTGGGCATCATGTTCGACGACCTGATCGCGGCTTTGTGCTCGATGCTCATTCTGGCGATTGCGGTGGCCGTTCGGCAAGGCGGCGTGAGCGCAGCCTTGATGGGGTGAGCGTATGGACACGAACGACTCTTTGGGTCTGGTGCAGACGTTGGCAGAGCGCCTTCAGGCCAGAGGCTGGCAAATGGCCACGGCCGAGTCATGCACCGGTGGCCTGATTGCCGCTGCCTGCACGGAACTTGCGGGCTCCAGTGCCTGGTTTGATCGTGGCTTCGTGACCTACAGCAACCAGGCCAAGACCGATCTCCTGGGGGTGGATGCCGATTTGATCGCCACGCATGGCGCGGTCAGCGAGCCGGTGGCCCGCGCCATGGCCGAGGGGGCCGTGCAGCGCGCCGGCGTGCAGATTGCCGTGGCTGTGACGGGTATCGCCGGCCCCACGGGTGGCACGCCAGACAAACCGGTTGGCACGGTCTGGCTTGCGTGGGCCGGGCAGGGCCTGCACACACGGGCGGTGCGCGTCTGTTTTGACGGCGATCGAGCCCGCATCAGGGCGCAGACCTGTGAGGCTGCGTTGAGCGGCTTGATTCAAGCGCTGTCCTGAACATGTTTTGTATTGGCTGGTAAACACATGAAGAATTCATTCAGGCAGGTGGCTTGGGTGGCAGGCCTGGTTTGCGCCATGCCAGCCATGGCGCAACAGACCCCATCAACAAAGTCTTTGCTGGCCGGTGTCTATGTGCAGGCAGAAGTAGAGGCCTGGTCCAACGGCCTGCCTGTTCTGGAGCTGGACGGCGACTGGGGCCATGGCTATGAGCGTCGCTCAGGCATGCAGCGGGCTTATGTGGTGGGGCGCGCGGAAGCCGGTGCGGCTTTTCGCCTGCCTTTGCTGGCCACTGACGAGCCCTGGCGCATGGGTGTCCTGACGCGCCTGGACGGCAGCGCGCGTGCTTCGGGTGAAGCGGCGCAAGTGCTCTACCACTATCAGAGCCAGACCAATCCCGATCAACCCGTGACCTACAACGTGGATACCAACACGGTCTACTGGCGCGGGCGTGGCGTGGCCTTGCACGCGCCGACGCAGTCATGGGCAGGGTTCAAGCTGGACATGGGCTGGGATCACATGACCTTGCAGCGCATGCGGTCCCTGCAGACGCAGGGCGCCGTGAGCTACAACGCCGATGACAGCTACACCTATCAGGGCACCTTGCGTGATGACAATGCCCAGGCGACCCAGTACTTTCTGGCGCCACCTGCGGCCAAGGGGCAGGGCGATGCCTTGTCCTTCAGCCTGTCATGGAACAGGCCAGATGGCGATGCAGCCAGGCCGGCCTGGTCGCTGATGCCTGACAAGTTCAAGTTCAGGATGGACGATGTCTGGTCCCGCCTGAGTTGGGCTGGTGTCAATGGCGACGATGCCGTGCTCAACAGCAATGTCGCGACCCGAACGCCGGATGGCTACATCGAATACCAGGCGGCGATCAATGGCGTGTACACCCGCAGAAGCCTGATTGAACGCATTCCGATGAGCACCCAGATTCAGATGGCCTGGGCTCGGGAGGCGGGTGAGGTGTCCCTGCGCATGAAGAACCGTCTTGGCATGTGGCAACACTGGTTGGGGTGGCAGCAAAAGGGCGATGTGGCCTGGCGCGTGGAAGCTGAACCGATGGCCGGCGCCGTGTTGC
>NZ_SCTN01000343.1 GCF_004297345.1 Aquabacterium sp.
AACTCCGGTATCGGCCTGTCCATGGCCCACGAACTGGCCCGCCAGGGCGCCATCGTCTGCCTGGCCTGCCGCGATCAAGGCAAGGCCACTGCCGCACGCAACGAGATCCTGCAGCGCACACCGGGTGCGCAGGTCGAGCTCTACAAACTTGACCTCTCTTCGTTCGCCGCCATCCACGCCTTTGTGCAGGCCTTTGCCCAACGTCACGACAGGCTGGACGCGCTCATCAACAACGCCGGTGCCGTGCCCATGCGCCAGCAGTTCACGCAAGAAGGTTTCGAGCTGCAGTTTGGCGGCAACTATCTGGGGCCCTTCCTGCTCACACACCTGCTGATGCCCTTGCTGCAAGTGACCGCTGATGAGGGCGGCATCGGTCGGGGTGATGCGCGCATCGTGCACCTGTCATCCATTGCGCACAACTTGGGTCGCATCGATCTGGACACGGCCAAAGGCCGCAAGCCCTACCGCGTACTGCCCGCTTACGCACAATCCAAGCTGGGCAATCTGATGTTCAGCCATGCCCTGGCACGTAAGCTGCCCGCCGGCATCACCTCGCAGGCGATGCACCCGGGCGGCGTGGCCTCGCCCATCTACCGCGAACTGCCTCGCTGGCAATACGCGGTGATGCGCCCTTTCCTGATCGGCCCGGAACGCCCTGGCAAGCTGGCCGCCGAACTGGCCATTGGCAGCAACCGACGCGGCGAGAACGGTGGCTACTTCTCGATCCAGCACCCGCGCATCGTGTCAAGCGCAGCACGGGATCAAGCCATGCAAGAGACCCTGTACAAACAAAGCTGCCTCTGGGCGGAGGTCTCGCCCTTGTCGGCACGAGGGACCATTCGGCGCGCCGCGTGACGCTTGCGATTGACCAACCCAACGGATGCACCAGTCCATGCGCCATTCATGCCAACTGGTTGCCCCCCACCTTAAACAACCATCAATTAGTAACAATTTGGCCGCAAAAAACCACATTGATTGCCACGAAACTCACGCCACAATACCACTCAGGAGCAATTTTATAGAATCGCTCCAGCAATCAATAGGGACCCAAATGAACAGAACCTCCGCCATTCGTGCCGCGGCCATGCTGCTTTGTGCGGCCGCATCGTGCTCCCAAGCTACCGTCATTTACGTCAACAACACCAGCGCCACGGCCTGCGCTTTGCCCACCACTGGGTGCGGCACGTCGACCAAGCCCTTCAAGTTGCTGCCAGAGGCCATCAGCGCCGCCAAGGCTGGTGATGAAGTGGTGATCTACGGCAACACAGCCAACAAGCCTTACTACATCACCAACGACGGCACCCCCCAGACCACCATTGGCCAGTCGCTGATGAGTCTGAGCAAGTTCAATTCGACCACCCGCACCAACATCCACGCGGCCAGTGCCGCCACCAAGCCCATCATCCGTGGCTCGCTGGTTTACAAGCAACCTAGCTGGACACAGGTATCCAGCAATGCCAACGGCTACCTCTACAAGCTGCCTTGGTCGTTGACACAAGGCACCAACGTTCAGGAACCCGAGCAGGTGTTCCGTGACAGCCTCGCCCAAAGCCAACGCCAGTTGCAGCAGGTGGGCGGCACGGTGTTCGGTGGTTATTACCCAGGTGTCGATCAGTCCACCATCGACAAGGATCTTGTTGCAGGCCTGAAGGCCGGCGAACTGTGGCCGGGCTACATCCCATTCGTGAGCCTGGAATCCCTCACGAGCAACCAGTTCTATTACGACCGTACCGCCAAAGTCCTGTACATCCGACTGGCCACGGCGCTGGCGGCTGGCGAAGGCATTGAAGTCAGCGCCACACAATTCATCGCCAACGGTTCGGGCATGGCCAATGTCACGCTTCAGAATCTGGTCTTCGAGCGTTCCAACACCTCGTCGTATTGGCGCGGTGGTGCCGTGCTGATGTCGGGCAACGGCTTGATCGTCGATGGCGTGGACTTCCGTGACTCGGACTCGCACTGCCTGCAAATCCAGGGCGATAACAACATCGTCCAGAACTCCACGTTCACCCGATGTGGACAGGTTGGCCTGGTGGCCAATGGTTCGAGCGCCAAGATCACCAACAACTATTTCAGCGGCAACAACGCCTTCCGCAAGTTCAACCCTGACTGGGAAGCAGGCCCGACCAAGTTCATCGGCAACAACGGCCTGGATATCTCCGAGATTTCCAACAACGTCATCACGGACAACAATGGCCATGGCATCTGGCTGGACACACACAACGATGGCAACACCATCCAGAACAACGTGGTGGCCTACAACCGGATTGGTGTCTTCCTGGAAAACTCTGGATTGGCTGTCATCAGATCGAACGTGATCTTCGGCAACAAGAGCCAGGGCATTCAGTTCCGTGGCAGCCCCAGCACCCTGGTTGACGGCAACCTGATGGTGGGCAATGCTGCCGATGGCATTTATGTTCACCCGAAGGCCAACAACGAGACGGGCTACAACTCCACCAAGATCCGCATCACGAACAACGTCATCGCCTGGCACGATGAGGCCGTCAACAAAAAGCCCGTCTGGGTCCCCCCCAGCACATCGCTGTATGGCAACCGCTACTGCGGCAGCCCGGCAGGCGATGGCTCGCTGCACTTCTGGCTGCAAGATTGGGCACCAGATCCCAGTCTGGGTTACGCCAACAACGTGTTCGGATGGGCGGCTTGGCAAAGCCCCAAGGTTTCACCCACCAACCCGACGGCACCGGCCTATGACGTCACCACGACCATCAACAACGTCACCTACAACAGCGTGATGCAGCTGGCGACGATGCCCACCCGTGTGCAAGCTTGGCAAGGCACGCCGGAAGCAACCTTGGTCACCAACGTCGCCGGCATCGCCAACACCCGCTCTGCCGTACTGGCCATCGTGAACCAATACTGCAAGTAAACGCGAGGTGAGAGGGGCCGCATCGCAACAAGCGGCCCATCATCACTGCAGCGCCCAACCCATCCTTGCCCGACGCCCTTCCAGGCGCCGGGCATTTTTTTGAGCGTTACCTGAGCGTTACATTTGAGCCGGGCGTGTCAGGAGGCCCGTCCACTCACCAAAAAGGAATCACTGTGTACAAGCGTTTCACCGTCACCGCACTGTCATGCGCCGCCCTGCTGTTGTCGGGCTGCGCCGGTTTCAAGGGTAACCAGCTGAGCCCTGTGTCAGCACAGGATCTGCGCTCCACCGCACCGGTCAAGACCAAGGTCTTCAGCCGCTGGAATCTGAGCAGCGTCCCCGGCGGCAATGCACAAACTGCAGCCGCCCTGGCCGCCATCAACAAAACCAATTTCGAAAACGCCCTCAAGGCTTCCGACTGCTGCATCGTTGTGGAAAGCCCTGAGGCGGCTGACCTGGTCGTGGACGGGATCGCCCACACAGAGGACAAGACAGCGGCCCTGATCCCTGCCGTGATCACCGGCCTGAGCCTGTTCACCATCCCGTCGTGGATCACCGCCAATGTGCACATCTCGGCCACGGCCAAGAATGGCGGCGTGTCGCGCTCCTACGATCTGCAAGACCACATGACCATGGTGCAATGGCTGCCCATGCTGCTGGTCCTGCCATTTGCGGACAACCCCTTCAAGGCCGAGAAGGAAATCACCGAGAACGTTTTCAACACCCTGGTGGTGAAGATCAAATCGGACGGCCTGGTGAAGTAATGGCCGGAGGGAGAGGGCAGCACACACCGCCGCCCTTCCTATAATCCACAGATTCCACCTTTCGCAGGCTGGAGCCCTTTTTCCCGTATGGTGAAGGGCTGCCAGCCTGAATTCGTCTTTGCGGTGACCGATCTCATGAGCGCTACACAAGAAAACCAGACCTACGACCCACGTGCCGTCGAGGCCCGTGCCCAGCAGCACTGGAACGACCGCGACGCCTACCGCGTCACCGAAAGCAAGGACAAAAAGGCTTTTTACGCCTGCTCGATGCTGCCCTACCCCTCGGGCAAGCTGCACATGGGCCACGTGCGCAACTACACGATCAACGACATGCTCACGCGCTACCTGCGCATGAACGGTCACAACGTGCTGATGCCCATGGGCTGGGACGCCTTCGGCCTGCCGGCAGAAAACGCCGCGCTGAAGAACAAGGTGCCGCCCGCCGCCTGGACGTACGACAACATCGCCTACATGAAGAAGCAGATGAAGGCGATGGGCCTGGCGATCGACTGGTCGCGCGAAATCGCCACCTGCCAGCCCGAGTACTACAAGTGGAACCAGTGGCTGTTCATCAAGATGCTGGAAGCCGGCGTGTGCGAACGCCGCACGCAGACCGTGAACTGGGACCCGGTCGACCAGACCGTGCTGGCCAACGAGCAAGTCATCGACGGCAAGGGCTGGCGCTCGGGCGCCCCGGTTGAAAAGCGCGAGATCCCCGGCTACTACCTGAACATCACCAAGTACGCCGACGAGTTGCTGAGCGCGGTCGCCAACCCGGAAGACCCGAACTACCTGAGCGGCTGGCCTGAGCGCGTTCGCCTGATGCAGGAAAACTGGATCGGCAAGTCCGAAGGTGTGCGCTTTGCCTTTGCGCACGACATCAAGGGCGCCGATGGCCAGTTGATCAACAAGGGCCAGCTGTGGGTGTTCACCACCCGCGCCGACACCATCATGGGCGTGACCTTCTGCGCCGTGGCGCCGGAGCACCCGCTGGCTGTTCATGCCGCGGCTGGTAACGCCAAGCTGCAAGCCTTCATCGAAGAGTGCAAGACCGGTGGCACCACCGAAGCCGAACTGGCTACGCAAGAGAAGAAGGGCCAGCCCACGGGCCTGTTCGTCACGCACCCGATCACTGGCGAGCAGGTCGAGGTCTGGGTCGGCAACTACGTGCTGATGTCATATGGCGATGGCGCCGTGATGGGCGTGCCTGCACACGATGAGCGCGACTTCGCCTTTGCGAAGAAGTACGGCATCGCGATCAAGCAGGTGATTGGTGTGGAGGGCGAAACCTTCAGCGCTGACGCCTGGGCCGAGTGGTACGGCGACAAGCAAAAGGGCGTGTGCGTCAACTCTGATGCCTTGAATGGCCTGAGCTACAAGGATGCGGTCAACAAGGTCGCCGAGATCCTGATTGCCAAGGGCATCGGCGAGAAGAAGACCACCTGGCGCCTGCGCGACTGGGGCATCAGCCGCCAGCGTTACTGGGGCACCCCCATCCCCATCATTCACTGCGACACGTGCGGCGCCGTACCCGTGCCCGAGAAGGACCTGCCCGTGGTCCTGCCCGAAGACGTGGTGCCGGACGGCAGCGGCAACCCGCTCAAATCGCGCCCCGACTTCCTCAACGTCGGCTGCCCGAAATGCGGCAAGCCCGCCCAGCGCGAAACCGACACGATGGACACCTTCGTGGATTCGAGCTGGTACTTCATGCGCTATACGTGCGCCGACAACGCCAACGCGATGGTCGACGAGCGCACCAACTACTGGATGGGCGCCGGCAACGCCGCAGGCGACCGCGGCATGGACCAGTACATCGGTGGCATCGAACACGCCATCCTGCACCTGCTGTATGCGCGCTTCTGGACCAAGGTCATGCGCGACCTGGGCCTGGTCAAGATCGACGAGCCCTTCAAGAAGCTGCTCACGCAGGGCATGGTGCTCAACCACATCTACTCGCGCAAGACAGCCCAAGGCGGCATCGAGTACTTCTGGCCGCATGAAGTTGAAAACACGTTTGACGCCAACGGCAAGATCAACGGCGCCAAGCTCAAGTCTGACGGCTCGGCCATCGAGTACGGCGGCGTGGGCACCATGTCCAAGTCCAAGAACAATGGCGTGGACCCGCAAGAGCTGATCGACACCATGGGTGCCGACACGGCCCGCCTGTTCACCATGTTCGCCTCGCCACCCGAGCAGACGCTGGAGTGGAGCGCCGCTGGCGTGGAAGGCGCGCACCGCTTCGTCAAGCGCGTGTGGAACTTCGGTGCCAAGAACGCGCAGGCCCTCAAGACTGCCGGCGCCGTGGCGCAGGCCGAACTGAGTGCCGATGCCAAGGCCCTGCGCCGCGAGGTCTACGTCATCCTCAAGCAGATCAGCTACGACTACGAGCGCATGCAGTACAACACCGTGGCCTCCGGCGCGATGAAACTGCTCAATGCGCTTGAAGCCCACAAGGGCGACACGCCGGCTGACCTGGCCGTGCTGCGCGAAGGCTACAGCGTGCTGCTGCGCGGCCTGTACCCAGCCTGCCCACACCTTACGCACGTGCTGTGGGAAGACCTGGGCTACGCCGCCCAGGATGCCCAAGGTGACCTGCTGGATGCGCCCTGGCCCGTGGTGATCGAAGAGGCTCTGGTGCAAGATGAGGTCGAGCTGATGCTGCAGGTCAACGGCAAACTGCGTGGCTCGATCAAGATCAGCCCGAATGCTGACAAGGCCACGATCGAAGCTGCAGCCCTGGCCAGCGAAGACTTCGCCAAGTTTGCCGAAGGCAAGCCGGCCAAGAAGGTCATCGTGGTACCGGGTCGTCTGGTCAACGTGGTGGTCTGATCGCCATGCGCCGCGCACAGCCCAGCCCCCGTCGCCACTGGCTTGCCCTGGCCACACGCCTGACCGTCGCCACGGGCATGGCAGCCAGCCTGTTGCTGGGCGCCACCGGCTGCGGCTTCAAGCTGCGCCATGGCTACGACATGGCCTTCAAGACCATCCAGCTCACCGGCTTTGCGGGCAACTCGCCCATGGCCGCCGAGTTGGCTCGCGCGCTTGAGGCCTCCGGCGTGGATGTGGTGGACAGCACCCTGCAAGCCACGCAAGCCGCATCGGCCTCCAGCGTGCCCAACAGCCACGTTGTGCTGGAGGCCCTGGTGGACAAGCGTGACATGGCCGTGTCCACCACCACGGCCTATGGCCAGATCCGTGACATGACCGCGCGCAACACGCTGCGCTTTCAAGTCAAGCGCGGGGATGGCACGATCCTGTTGGCCCCGTCTGACGTGGCCCTGGCGCGCGACATGACTTACAACGAAAAGGACGCGCTGGCCAAGCAGGACGAATCCGCCGCCCTGCACAAAGCCATGCAGTCCGACATCGTTGGCCAGGTGCTACGTCGCCTCGCTGCGATCCGACCGGATCAACTGGTCACGCCAGCGGAGCCTGTCGCCCCCGCCGTGGTCCATGCACCCTCGGTGCCTGAGGCCGCCAGTGGCCTAACGCGCTGACGCACGGCCCGCGCCGCCCACACCGCAAACCAAGCTCATGCAGATCCGCCTGGACCAGCTCTCCGCCCATCTGCAAAAAGCAGGCGGCGCCCTCAAGCCCATCTACACGCTGTATGGCGATGAGGCCTTGCTGGTGCAAGAGGGCGGTGACACCCTCCGTCAGGCCGCGCGCGCAGCCGGCTACACCGAGCGCCAGGTGCACACGGTCAGTGGCGCCTACTTTGATTGGTCCAGCCTGCTGGGCGCGGCCAGCGAGATGTCCCTGTTCGGTGACAAACAGTTCATCGAGATCCGCATCCCCTCGGGCAAGCCCGGCAAGGATGGCTCGCAAGCCCTGCAGCAATACTGCGAGATGGCTGCGGGCAACGATGGCGTGATCACCCTGGTCACCCTGCCGCGCCTGGACAAGACGCAGCAAAGCAGCGCCTGGTTCACGGCACTGGACGGCATCGGCGCCACACTACGTTGCGACCCGATCGAGCGCCAGCAACTGCCACTGTGGATCGCGCAACGTCTGTCAGCACAAGGCCAGCAAGTCGAGCCCGGTGAAGCGGGCCAACGCACCCTTGCCTTCTTCGCAGACCGCGTGGAAGGCAACCTGCTGGCGGCGCACCAGGAAATCGTCAAGCTCGGTTTGCTGCACCCGCCCGGCACGCTCACCATCGAGCAAATCGAAGAGGCCGTGGTCGACGTGGCCCGCTTCAACGTGTTCAAGCTCAGCGAAGCCGTGCTCTCAGGCCAGGTCGAACGCACGCTGCGCATGATCGATGGCCTGGAAGCCGAGGGCGAAGCCGCCGTGCTGGTGCACTGGGCCCTGGCCGAAGACATCCTCGCCCTGCATCGTGCCAAGGTGGCGCTGGAGGGTGGCAAGCCCCTGCCCATGGTCTTGCGCGAACAGCGTGTGTGGGGCCCGCGCGAACGGCTGTTCGAGCGCATCCTGCCTCGCGCCAAGGCAGCCATGCTGGCGCGCCTCGTGGCCAATGCCAGCACGGTCGATGGCATCGTCAAGGGTCTGCGTCATCCGCAATGGCCGGAAGACCCCTGGGAAGCCTTGCGCCGCCTGGCGCTGCAATTGGCCAAGGTCGGCGCCTGAGCGACCAACCGACGGCCAAGTTCAGATACGAGCCAAGGCCTGCGCAAAGTCGGCCTGCAAATCGGCCAGATCCTCGATGCCGATCGACAAGCGGATCAAGCCCTCGGCGATCCCCATGGCCGCACGCTGCGCCTGCCCCATCTCCCAGAAGATCGTGTGGGCGACCGGGATGGCCAATGTCCGGTTGTCCGCGAGATGGCTCGACAGGATCACCAACTGGAGCGCATCCAGAAACGCCAGCGGATCCAGCCCCTCGCGCAACTCGATGCTCATCAGGCAGCCAAACTGGCCTTTGAACAAACGGGCGGCCCGCTCATGCTCGGCGTGCGAAGGCAGGCCGGGGTAGTGCACCCGCGCGATCTGCGGCTGCGCACTCAACCATTGCGCCAGTTGCAGGGCATTGGCACAGGTGCGCGCCACACGCAAAGCCAGCGTCTCAGCCCCGACCGCCAGGCGGTGGGCATCCTCCGCGCGCAGGGTCGCGCCCATGTCCCGCAAGCCCTTCTTGCGAATCTGAGTCATGCCCCAGCCCTTGGGATCGCCCTTGCGATAGGGCTCGGCGATATGCGGATACGCCGACCAATCGAACAAACCGGTGTCCACCACGGCACCGCCCAGCGCATGACCATGCCCACCGATGCCCTTGCTCAGAGAGTGCACCACCAGGCTGGCCTGAACCTCACGGCCTTGCAACAGCATCGGCGTGGTCATCGTGTTGTCCACCACATAGACCAGCCCTCGTTGCGCACACAAGGCGCCTATCCCAGCCAGATCAGCCACCTGGGTTCGCGGGTTGGCGATGGTCTCGACGAACACCATGCGGGTCTCGGGCCGACAAGCGGCCTCCACGTGCGCCACATCCGTGGCATCGACCAGGCTGACGCTCACCCCCAGGCCTTGCAGAGTCTGCATCAGGCTGTTGGTATTGCCAAAGAGGAAACGGCTGCTGACCAGGTGATCGCCCGCCTTGAGCAGGCTGAGGAACACGGCGCTGATGGCGGCCATGCCGGTGGAGAACACCGCCGCCGCACGCGCCTCTTCCATCATCACCAGCTTGCTTTCCAGCGATGCCCCGGTCGGGTTGCCTTGACGCGAATACACGTAGCCCGAGGCCTGTCCCTGGAACACGGCGATCAGCTCCGAGGCACTCGGGTAGCTGTACGTGGCGGCCGTGTGCATGGGCTTGTGGACGGCGCCATGCTCTACGCCGGCCAGCCTGTCCGCATGCAGCAATCTGGTGGTCAAACTTTGGCTCATCGCCCTCTCCGTTTTGTATCTTCTGCCCCCCTGAGTCGGGGCCCATCTGCGCTGGAAAGCCCGCAGCAGGCTGTTTATCGCCGGTTGTTATAGTCCGGCGGCACACCTTGCATGATGCCTGATCAAGGGCATTGAACCCGAGCTGGAACCTTTGCCGTGGCCGCCCCTGACCTGATAGCGCTGAATCGATCCGAGCACATGTACTGGGCCGCAGAGGGCTACATCGGTCCCATCAACATCCCGTTCATGTTGCGGCTGGATGGCCCGGTTGATCCCGCCCTCATGCGGCAGACCCTGCGCGAACTGGTTTCAGGCTGCCCGCGCTTGCGCAGCGTGATCGAGCCGACAGCCTTCAGCTACCGCATGCGCATCCTCCCGGATGACGCGCTGGTCGACCAGCTCTTCGATGACGCGTATCAGGAAGAGCCCGGTATCGACGCCGCCGACAGGACAGCCCTGGAAGCGCTGCACAACCGCCTCATCAACCGTGACTTGCCGCTTGAACGCGGCATGCCCTGGTGCGCCCGCTTTGTGCCGCATGCCACCCAGCCCGCCTTGCTGTTTTCGATCCATCACATCGTGGGGGACGGGCGCAGCATGGTGCAGATACTGAGCGCCATCATGGCCCGGCTCAATGGCGAGCCCATGAAGACCTGGCCGCTGGACGACCCCAGCATGCTGCCCGCCGTGATGCCCGTCAAATGGTGGCAGTGGCCTGGCAACATCCTGCGCTGGTGGCGCAATACCCGATCAGACAAGCAAGCCGCCCAGGGCCTGAACATCGTCACGCTCACGCGCCGCCAGAGCCAACGCTACACCACCAGCGGCATCTGCTACCACGAGGTCCCCTGCCCGGCTGAGGACATGAAGCGCCTGGCCAAGGCGCATGGCACCACCGTCAACACCCTGCTGACCAATGCCATCGGCAACGCGTTTCTTGCGTTGGCCCCTGAAGATCCGCAGGCCGCTGCCGCGATCCGGATTTCCGTGGATTTACGCCGCTATTTCCCGCAAGACAAAACCCCGGCATTCGGCAACTTCGTGCACTCCTTCCTGGTTCTGGTGCGCAGACATCCTGACCTGAAAGCACAACTCGCCTCCCTGGAAAGTCAGGTCAAAACCCATCTGGCGCGCTACCAGAGGCGTGAATACGCCCTGCCCCTGCTGTTCTACGAAGCCTTGCCGCTGCTGGGCCGTAATCTGTTCAGCTACCTGATCGTCAACAGCAAGGCCAAAGGCACCCTGCCCATACTCAGCGGCCATATCACCAACCTGGGCGCGAGCGAGTTCCTCAATCCGCCCAACGCCAGAACGCGCCTGAACGAACTATGGCCCACCACCCTCAGTTCCGCTTTTCTGATCTTCGCGGTGATCCTCAACGGCAGACAATTCTTGTGTCTGGTTCATCAGCATGATGAAATTCCGCACGAGGCTGTAGCCGCCTTTCGCCAAGCCCTCGACACCCAGATCCAGCAGCTCATGACAGCTGGCCCGTAACTGTGAAGTCCCACACGAAATAGGGTGTTTTTGCACCACTCATGGGCGGGCACACCCCTTCATCCCCGGGCCAAGATAGCCGATAGACAGAGGTCAGAAGAAAAATGACCCACGCACCTAGAGGCTGTATATGGAACGGATCGACACACAACAAACGAGTAAAAAGACGATTCCGGCAATCTGTGAAGCCGAGGTTCGCACCGAGTCTGGCCATTCGACCACCGGTACATCTGCCACCAACTGGCTGAGTTCCGCCATGGCCATCTGGTTGCGTGACGACGATGTGCCCAAGCGCAACCTGCGCACCGACAAGGGACCGAACCACCCGATTCGCTGATCGCCGAGGCCGCCTCAAGGACCGCATGCTGCCCGCGATCTTCAACCCGCAAAAGCTCCAGACACGGATTGTTGCCGTGTACCTGGGCTTGCTGCTGGTCGTCCAGGCGGCCAGCTACTGGTTCATTCAAGACAGCATCAATCACAACGCACGCACCTCGCTACGCGCAGAACTGAGCACAGGTGAGCGCGTCTTCCTGCGCTTGCTCAGCCAGAACAACGTCAACCTGGATCAGGCTGCACGCGCCTTGTCTGCCGACTATGGCTTTCGCTCTGCCGTGAGCAGCGGCGATCTCGAAGCGGTGCAATCCACGCTGGCCAACAACGCAGAGCGTATCCACGCCAGTCTGGCGCTGGTCACCGACACCGACTTTCAGCTCAAAGGCAGCACCACCCCCGGCGCAGCGCGCTTTCTGGCAGCCGTTCATCGCTATGCCAGCCAGTTGCAGGCCGGCGGCATCCCGCCTTACCAGATCGAGGTCGTCGATGGCTTGCCCTATCAGATCGTGGCGGTGCCCGTGCGTGCCCCGGCCACCATTGGCTGGGTCGGCATGGGCTTCAAGATCGATCGAGGCCTGCTGCAGGACATGAGTAACCTGTCGGGGATGGAAGTGGCCCTGATGCTGCGCGAGAACACCGGCGACTGGCGCGTTGCCATCGCCACCATGGACACCAGCAAATGGCAGGCTGTGGCCGGCGCCTGGGAAAAGCCCATCAACAATGGCGACACCCAAGGTGTGGCCATGCGCGTAGCGGGCACCGAATACAGCGCCCTGCCCGTGATGCTGCCCGGCGCGCCCGGTCAGTCACCCACCACGGCCTTGCTCATGCGCTCGGTGGACAAGGCCCTGGAGCCCTTCAACCAACTCAAATTTACCCTGTTGATGCTGAACGCCGTCGGCCTGGTCGTCTTCGGACTGGGCAGCTTCGTGACCGCACGGCGCATCACCACCCCATTGCGCGTGCTCTCCACCTCTGCACGCCGCCTGGAGCGCGGTGATTACGGCGCAGAAGTGCGTGCCACCTTCACCGGCGAAATCGGCGAACTGGCCCAATCCTTCGAGACCATGCGCCAGGCCATCCAGGCCCGTGAAGGCGAAATCCGTCGCCTGGCTTATCAGGATGCCCTGACCGATCTGCCCAACCGCGAGCAGTTCCGCCACGACCTTCGCCAGGCCATCCAGAAAGCCAGCGACGAAGGCACGCCCTGCGCCGTGCTGCTGCTGGACATGGACCGCTTCAAGCACGTCAACGATGTGCTGGGGCACCGCTTCGGCGACCGCCTGTTGCGCGCGGTGTCCGAACGCCTGCGCAACGACGCATTGAGCGAGAAGGACGTGCTGGCGCGCCTGAGCGGCGATGAATTCGCCATCCTGCTGCAAGGCACCGATGCCAAGTCGGCCTACCCCGTGGCCTTGCGCATCATGTCCGCCTTCGAACGGCCCATCACGCTGGACGACCATACCGTGGACCTGGGCGCCGGCATCGGCGTAGCCAGCAGCCCCGAACATGGCGTGGATGCGGACATCCTGCTCAGCCGCGCCGAGGTGGCCATGTATGCGGCCAAGCAACAGCAATCCGGCACCGTCACCTACCACCCCGGGCTGGATTCGACCAGCGAAGAATCGCTGACCATGCTCAGCGAACTGCGCTCGGCTGTCGATCAAGACCAGCTACGCCTGTACCTGCAACCGAAGATCAACCTGCGCACAGGCGAGGTGCTGGGCGCCGAAGCGCTCGTGCGCTGGGAGCACCCGGTGCGCGGCATGGTGCCGCCCATGCGCTTCATTCCCTTTGCTGAGCAGACGGGTTTTGTGCGCGTGCTGACCATGTGGATGATCGAGCAAGTGGCCCAGATGAGCCACGCGCTCACAGAACAGGGCCTGCGCATGAAGCTGGCCGTCAACCTGTCCACACGCGACCTGATGGACCAGGAGCTGCCCTTCAAGTTGGAGCAAGTGCTGGCCCGCTATGAAGTGGACCCGACCCTGTTGGTGCTGGAGATCACCGAAAGCGCCATCATGGACGACCCGCAGCGCGCCTTGCAGACCCTCAACCGCCTGCACGGCATGGGCCTGAAACTCTCCATCGACGACTTCGGCACGGGCTACTCATCCCTGGCTTACTTGAAGCGCCTGCCTGTGGACGAGCTCAAGATCGACAAATCCTTCGTGATGAACATGGAAAGCGATCTGCAGGACGCCAAGATCGTGCGCTCCACAGTTGACCTGGCCCACAACCTGGGCCTGAGCGTGGTGGCCGAAGGCGTGGAAAGCGCCAAGTCATGGAAGCTGCTGGCCAGCCTGTCTTGCGACGAGGTTCAAGGCTTCTTCATTGCCAAACCCATGCCGGGCGCGCAGTTCGCCAACTGGGTTCAGCAGTGGGTGCCACCAGACACCACGCACGAGATGCTGCCCACCGAGTTCGCCGACATCATGTGACGAACCCGGCTGCGGCACCACGCCCAGCACATGCTCAAGGTAGCGCGATGACCTGCATGCTGGGCTGCCAGTTCTTGCCCTGGGCCTTGGTCGCCGATGACAGGTCAACGCGCACCAGGAACACTGGGCAACCAGATTCTGAGTAACACACAACAAAACACGGGAGTCATATTTCACTGCCCGCACTGCGGGCGCATCCTGGTGTGGAAAATTGAGCAAAGTCCTCCACCGCAGGACTGAATATGTTGGTGGGAGAAGATTAAACGATCACGCGCCGAGTTGATCGACGCGAGGAAAGTCCG
>NZ_SCTN01000344.1 GCF_004297345.1 Aquabacterium sp.
CTTGGAGCTGTAGTGCATCAGGTAGGCGCGCTCCCTCGGCCGGTAGGTCGCAGCAATACTGACCGCCCCGCCAGCCGCCTTGATTGCATCAATGAACTTTTCCGCCTTGGCTTTGAAGGTCGGCTCCAGGTCATCAAGGCTGGCGCTACCAGGAAACCGAGACACCCACTGCGCACCGCTCTTTTCCTTAGCAGGCACCTCAGCAACAGCAGGCGTCGTATCTGCTTTGGGCGTCAGCTCCGCCGTCACTGTCGTCGCCATAGTGATGAACCTCCAAAGTCGCTTTTTGTTTTGTGTTGGAGCTGATCTTTTCCGTCAGCCCATGTTCGTCTGTAACGCCTGAGATCGACTTCCCATCTTCCAGGGTGATCTTGTAAGAAACCTTGGGAAGCGGCCGCCCCGTGACCTCGTCACGAACGACAAAGTGCATGTCGTAGTCGTGGTTCTCTGGCAGCAGTGAAGTAATAAGTCCCACAGCCTTCGATGTTGCCGTCGCAGCAGTGCTTGACGACGCACCTGAACCGGCGCCGGCGCTACCGCCTCCATCACCGACTGTCGAGACAAACTGACTTGCGATCAGCGTTGCCCCACAGGCGCACTTGTCGCCGTGCCGCGCAACCGGGGCACCATCTACGATCATGGTCGGATCACCCGTCACGATGACCGTCGTGCCGTGTCCCTTCTTTGGGCAGGTGACTTGGTCGCCAACACGGGCCAAGCGTTTGCCATGGGTGTCGGTAGTAACGGTCGAGCCAACAACCACACCACCATGATCAGTGCTATCCCCGAGCACGATGAAAGGCCTCGTCATTCCAAACCCCATTTTTTTGAATTTGGAGGGAATGTAGCAGCGGTGAAAGCTCCGACTGAAAGTCGCCAGCGACTTTGGACGTAACAGAAAGTACGTTCGCCTGACCGCATCCAAAAGCCCAAGGTTATCCACAGCTCGCGCGGCACTCTCAATCACGACCTGTGTCATTTGCGGGGATCACCTATGCCATCCGCGATACAAGTCTGAACAGGTATGTATCACGGGTGGCATACCCTTAAAGAAAGGTTTTTTCAAAAAAAGAGGGTGGACAACCAACCGCCGCGCGCTGCTCCACTTTTAAGCAAGCGCCATGTTCTGCATATCTTGAAAGTGGAACGGCCAAACGTCGCACATGCTCATCTCGCCGTCTCAGACATTAAAACTGGCGATCATCAGTGACTGCCGTGCGTTGCTGCCCTTGTCAAGAAAAACGTGCCCGGAAATTCCGGTCGCTTTTTTTTGATTTTTGCTCTTCACCATCCCACGATATCGATTCATGTACACCTGCATACAGCGAGAGATCGGGATGACGCAGAAAGATTTTTTTACTGTCGAAGAAATCGCTGAGTTGCTGCGCGTGACAGTCAGCTCCGTTCGAAATCGGCTCAGCAGGGGTGATCCAACATTACCCCCATCTTTGCGTGTGGGCGGTCGCCGCTTGTTTCCAGTTGCGGCATACCAGAAATGGATCAAACACATGGTTGAGCCACAGGATTGTGATCAAGCAAGCTCGCCTCCGCCCCCGTTCCAACATCAACAACGCAGAGGACGCCCTCGCCACACAAGCGGAGGTTTGGCGTGAAGTCAAACGACAAAATCGACATACCAACGGACTGCCGCCCATGTTCCGAAATCAGCTTCTACACGGATGTTGATACGCCACCAGAACTGCCACTGGAAGTACGAACGACTTGGTCGCGAATCATGGACGAGCGTATCCAAAGGGGCGACATTGAGCTGATAACGACGAACGGACTTGCCGTATTCGTGGTCATCAACAGCTACGTCAACTTGAACACTGGTATCGCGGTGGTTTCGCAGGATCACTTGGCCAAGCTGACCGGATTGAGCCGGTCCACGGTAGTGCGAGCACTCAACCGTCTCACGACACACGGATGGATCGCCGATCCCGATTGGGGCAATCCAGTCAAACCACGCACTAGGCGCTACGTCGTTATCGAACGTCTACTTGTACGGTCCGCTCGGTCTGGTGAAGTCATGGGCCAAGTCGTCTGGCAGAACGTACCGCGCCTCCAGAAAATCATGGATACCTCGTTAAAGAACTTTTGTCAGTCAGGCGACTTGCCTGTTGCCATCAAGTACAGCAGGCACCTGCGGGTCACTGAGCAAGAAGAGTCTTATGAAGTGTCATTTAGGCACCTATCCGGTTCTCCTCGCTGAAGGCTGGGCATCAGTCACCCCATCCCCCAACTTGGACCAAGTTCAGTGTCTGCGTATTCCAGTCAAAAACGCCAGCCATTCCGATTCAAAGCGGCCACTCCAGTTCAGTTCAAACCAGGCCGCCAATCTGGCAGCAGCCCACCCTCAAGAGACATCCGTTGCCTTGAACTCAGTGCCGCAAACCTGCCGTTCAGACCAATCTCGCTAGCCTTGAGCATTCCCGTGCCGATGTGAAACGGACCACGGAACCAAGCTTGCCAGTGGGACACGAAGGGCAAGCGCCCTTTGCTGCGCACACGCGTTGAACTCCGCGCTTAGGTCGGCAAGATAGCTGGCCACCTCGCTCGATTTCTGGACGGCTTGGGCTACCCCAGTCCCGTGGAACATCAGGTTCAACCTGTCGTTTTCCAGGGTGTCCTCAAGTTTCCGCGCGAACTCCGAATATTGCCCATCGGACCGGGCTGCATCCAGCAGGATGCTACCGAGTCGCGAATGGACCAACGATAGTCCCTCCAGGCAATCAGGGCCTAGTTCCAACGGCGAACCCTGAGGCACATTGTCATCGAGCAAATTGTCCAGGACGCCAAGGCCAACTACGCAGCGTACTGCCGTCAGCGGGTGAGTGGGCTGACTGTTCCAGTCGTTCCCCCATTGCTTGAAGCCCATTAGCGAGAAGCTGACTGCCATGCCGGTGCTCGCCAGCAGTAGCAGCCGACTCGGATTGGCACATGCGGCACGGATCAGGTCGGCAGAGTCAGGCAAATGCGCTGATGTACTCACCTCGCTTTGAATAGCGAGCCAGTGAGCTGCAGCGAAGGCGACGCCTTGGACATCTGCATCGACCTCATGAGCGTTGAATCTCAGTGAATGCCCGCCCTCGTCGCAATAATCTGTTGCCGCCGTGGCAACAAACTGATCCACGGCCACATCTGTTACCTTGCGATTCTCGGCCATTGCTCCTGCGACGCTCGTCTTCTTCAGGAATAGTGGTTTGTGTCCAGCGGCAAGATGGCCGACCTCATGGCCGACCAAGAATGCCATCGCTCCCTGAACCAGCAGACTCTTCAGAGAAGCTTCCCGCAAGTTGCTGGAGATGGGGACCTCGTGGATGTACGCGAAGCCACCGCTCTCCCCAGGATGCTGAACAAGGTGGTTAGCTAGGTCGCCACATAAAGCATCGATCTCGCGCGCCATGGTTGTGGTCATGCAAACAGCCTCGAAACTTTTCATCCAGTATGCGTAGGCGTTGCTCTTCTCGCTATCGAGAAGCAGGAAATGCACACGGAACGAGCCAACTTCGAAGCCTTGGGTGAACCGTTCTGTCAAGTCCTCGCCGACCTTTGCTAGAGGGTTCATGTCGTCGTACGTGCCGTCTCCTGGAGCATCAACTACCTTCCCACGGCGGTCCACATCGAGCAAGTCCTGAAGTGCCTTGATCTGATTAGAGTTTAGGCCGGTGCGACTTGAGATTGAAGTTCGATTTTGCATTGACATTAGCTCTCTCAGCCACCCGGTTCGACGCGGGGGGACTGTCCTAAAGACGGATGAAGGATGCGCAGTCCGAGTCTAGATCCTGGTCGGCATTTGACATGGCTCGACCCATCTGACGAGTGCCAGATCACACCTGTCGCTGCGCAACCGCTTCAGCTCGCAAACGGCGCACTAAAGCAGACGCGTTTGGCTGTAGGTTCATGGCCGTCTCCGGTCGCTGCTGAGCCGGTCACACCAAACTGGTTAGGTAGGCTCAGGCCATCACGATTGACCGAGTTGTAGACGGGCTGACTGCCACTCTGGCCAGACGGCCTCAGCCACGATGTCTGGGTATCCCCGCTTTGCTTCCATCTCTGCAGCCACTGACACAGGCATCGCTATGCATACGGCCTTGTCTCGGATGGCGATGACTTCGGTTTCCGTCAATGGTCTGCCCTGCGTCTTCTCCATGTGGAGAAGGATTGTCACAAGCGCAGGAATGAAGACCAAGCAGAGCGGCTCTGCCTGATCCTGGGTGGATGGCGGCGGCGGAGGTGGTGGCCCCTTCTTGAAAATTCCAAATACGAAGCACCTCTCCGTTCATCATTAAGCGGCGTACAGCAGCCTACTCGAAAGCGGTCGCAGCCCGGCGGTCGCTCCTGGCCGGTACCGTGAGACTAGGTTCGGCCAGGCAACAGCTGCTGCCGACTGGCAAAGCTGGTGGCCGGACTTACTTCTTAGGTGCAGCGGAAGCAGATGACGCCGGCGCAGTCGCTGCGGCGCCGTCCTTGAGCCACGTTCCTTTGTCTGCCAGGCATGCCTTCTTGGTTTTGCTCATCTCCATGGTGCCGTCAGACTGCTTGCAATGATGGTTCTGAGGCGTGCCTGTGCCCTTTGCTGGCGCGGAGGCCGGCGTTTCGGCGAACGCCATCGTGCTGCAAGCGAGGGAGGCGGAGACCAGAGCGATACGGACCAAGTTCTTGGAAGTCATCTTCATTCCTTAGATGTAGGTTGGGAAGCTATTTGAAGGGTCGTGGCGGATCGAGCGCCCACCGACCTCAAGTATGGCAGCGTGCTCTGAAGCCGTTACTCGCGACCGACAGCTCCTGGCCGGCTGCTGCCAAATTGACGGCCTGGTTGAAACGGACTGAGTGGCCGCTTTGAATCGGAATGGCTGGCGTTTTTGACTGGGATATGCAGTATCGCCTGAATAGCTGCTGACGCGATTCTGGGCGTGATCGCAGTTAAGGGTTCAAGGTTCTCTGGCCAGACTGACGACCGATAAGCGGGTGGGGGTCAAGGGCGGGCAAAGCCCGGCGAAGCGAACCCTTGACGCCCGCCCGCTTATCGATACGCTGAGCAGGGGTGTGCCAATGGGGCACACCCCGAGCCGGGCCGGCGGAGAGGCCTCCCCGCCCTGGGGCGGGGATGGGGGTGGGGCGGCAGGTCATCTTCTACGATTCTTTGCCTCCTCAACGTAATCTGTCTCCGGCCTAGCCACCGATGAAATTTCATCATGGTTCACCCCATGTTCATTGACTAGAGACTGGTAGGTTTTCCGCAGTTCTTGCATCTGCTTGACAAAGCGGCTGATGCTGACCTCAGCGCTCACTGATTTTGAGCTGGAGGGCAAGCTCCCGATGAAGGTGTGTTCATCACACCAGAGCGCGCGTGAAATGATGAAGACCCAGTTCAGATCGCTTGCGCCAAAGACCGTATATGGGTCCCGCAAGTCCACACTCATCCGTGCCCGGCAATGGGCTGCCGCTGCGCCAATATCCAAGGTAAGCAATGGCCACCATGGTTGCTCGTTTACATCGGGCTCGAACACGAGAGACAGCAAGAAGCGAAAGAGCCCCGACTCGTTCTGAGATGCATAGCTAGCTCTTGCTCCCGCTGTCACCTCAAACGCGTATCCGTTGATTAAACCAGACTCAACCCTCACCCTACTCACATCATCCGCATAGCGCAAGGAAGGTTGGCCAAGGACAGCTCCAAGCTGTTCGAGCTGCCAAGCCATTGACAGACAACCATCCGTGTGAAGTTGATCAAGTGCCCAGATCGTTGCCCATATCGATTGCGCCGCCGCCACACCTTCATCGATGCGCTTGCGCTTGCGTTGCACCCAATCGCCATTGCCCACCTCAAGGCTCAATGTTCGCAACGCGCCCATGTGGCGTTGCATCGGGCTACCAATATGTTCTAGCTCAAACCATCGTGAGATGGTCGGGACTGCAAGATCAGCCAGCTCCAGCTTGTTTTTCTGGATCTTTCTGCTTCCATGCCACCAACTCAGGAAAGTCGCTTCGCTCGTCACTGGTGATGCGGGATGAACTATCAATGCCTTAGCCTGAGCATCTCGGCAGTCATGCGCATCCCCAAGAAACACCTTCTTCAATTGATTACAAAACATCCGCGACCTGATTCGGTCAATCTTTTCAAGATTCTCTTTTTGGTCGCTTTCGGTCATCGCTTTGCCCGCTCGTTGAGTCCTTGATTTCAACAACACCCGTCTTCCAACGTCCGCTGGTCATCCGAGTGAGTTGAATGATATGAAAACGCATTTGTATAAATTGGGGCCTGCTTGAACGGCAGCCTGCCGATCATTGGTGGGGAGTCATTCGCTTCCTATCTGCCTCGCTGCCGCCGGTTTGATCCAGCTCTCTGGATGACGCACCGTCATTGATCAACGAACCGTCCTGCGCCAGCAGGACACACGAGAGTCAAGAAATTCTTGCAAGAAAATTCGCCTTCAAATTTCTGGCCTGATCGGGTCGGAATCGGGATGATTCACCGATCGAATCGCATGTTCCAGAGGGTCATGCTCCTGCGGACTTCCCTCCCCCCGCCCTCCAAGGAGGGAGCGTTGCACCGCCCACGGGGGCTCGCGGGCTTGGACGCTGCCAGTCCAAGCCCGCGAGCGATAGCGTCTTTCCAAGCAAGTCGCTTGTCAACGGCTTCGCAAGTGGGACCTTCGTTCCCACCGTTGACAAACACCTTGCTTGGCCAGCTTAGGAGTCATAGGTGAATGTTCTTGAACCCAATGTCAACTTGGTGCTTGATGGAAGCAAAAGTGGTTTGATTGCCGGACCAGATGCACGTCGTCAGCATCAGTTGAAAATCGACAAGGTACTCCACTTCACATACCTGTTTCACTGCGTCTCGACACCTGTCATTTGTACGCTTCTGGGTTGCACAAACTCGAATGCATTACGGCTCTTGCGCGGGATGACAGACAAAGGGCTGATGCACTCGACCAAGCTGAAGCACTGCGAATGGACAACGAACGGAATGGTGTTCATGTTGACCGCACGCGGAGCAGCGCGAGCACAGAACCTGCACGAGGAAGGAGAGCCCTTCGACTATGACTGGCGGCCCGAGTCAGCGAAGAAGGATCAGGTCGAACACGATCTTGCAGCGGCAATGTTTGCCGCCCGTTGGGTCTTCCATGGCGGCGTGATCATCGAGACAGACCACTCCATGCGTCATGCATTGACAACGCAGGACAGACGGCAGCAAAAAATTCCTGACTTCCGGCTGCGCTTCAGCGAATGGACTTTTGCGTTCGAACTGGAGCGCAGTGCCAAGAAGTCGCGAGAGATCGATCAAATGTTGCGCCTTGCCTTCCACACGAACCCTTTCCCGACGGTCTGGGTTTGCCAAGCGCCCCGCACAGCAAAGCACATGCGCGACAGACTGGAAACAGCCTGCGTGAAAACTTGGCGGCTCAGCAATGCCAACAAATGGGAACCCAAAGGCCTCGAACATCTGTCAGTCAACTTTCGCTCTCGACAGCTTGTCCTTGATTGGGATGATGGACTTCTTGACTTGACGCCCGTGCAATGGGCTCAGAGACTGGCCCACGCATCAACTGATGCGAAGGCCAGAAGCCTTGCCATGTGGCAGCGCAATGGATTCACATGGGGTGTCGTGAAAGCAGATCCCATGCATGCTGGCAGTCTGACCTTCACTGTTCATCACCTCGACCATGAGGAGAACGAAAGAAGCTTTCTACTGAGGTCACTAAATGAACACCAGTGGCATGTGCAGCCGTTCCAGCCAGATGCATGCGACCCGAAGGCTGCGTATGTCAAGGCCAGCGGCAAAGTTGTGTTGGGTGAGCATCCACCTACACAACTGCTGGAAAACGCCATCCAGTCCATAGAAAGCCAATTCGTTCCGCACCCAGGCGTCAGCAAAGGCCAGCGACGCGCTCAGTCAGGATCATCTGACTGATCGACATCAGATGACGCCTTGTCAAGCCTGCTTGCAGATTCTCTGCTGAAAATCCGGCATTGAATCCGCTGCTTCAGCGCAGCTACTGTGGTGACGGGAATGTCAGCACATATCAACCCAACCACACCTCCCGGCGTGACCACTTTGACAACCATACGGCCCTTGCGGTCCCTGAACACGCGGTAGTTGTCTTTAGGGTCGTTGCTCCAGAACTTCGATGTCATCGTGACTCCTCTTCGCCCGGTCTTCGGGCAATGGCGTGCCATCAGCGACGAGACACCACGTCTTTCGTCACTTGGCAACGGCAGTCATGGAAATACGGCGGCGTATTTGAAATACCCCCGTTCCGGAGTTACGGTAATT
>NZ_SCTN01000345.1 GCF_004297345.1 Aquabacterium sp.
CAGGACTGCGGCCTGCGTGCCCGCCAAGTCATGCGCGACAAAGGCGATCTGTACGAAGAGTTGCAACTGCAAGACAACAAGTGGACGGACGATCAACTGATCGACTTCATGATCGCCCACCCCGCCCTGATCAACCGCCCCATCGTTGTCACCAGCAAAGGCACCCGGCTTTGCCGCCCGTCCGAGCTGGTGCTCGACATCCTGGATGCGCCCCAACAAGGACCATTCAGCAAGGAAGACGGTGAAGTCGTGATCGATGCTCAGGGTAAGCGCCTAAAGTAATCTGACAATCAACCGTGTCAAACTCCTGATATCGCACAAACCAGCGAGAGGACACGACATGGCCCGCAATGCAGCCAGCATCAGCCCCACGGCCCACTACACCGGCTACACGTGGTTCGCGCACGGCATGTCGCACCCGGCGCTGGTCACGCCGCAAGGGCGCTTCATGCACACGGCCCTCAAGCCATTGCGTGGGCTGGCCTTGGTCACGGGTGCCCCTACCCTGCAAGCCTTCCTGCTGGCCCGCCATCGCGTGATCGATTTGCTGCTGAGCCAGGCCATTGCAGAAGGCCGTGTCAGCCAGGTCATCGAAGTGGCGGCAGGCTTGTCGCCACGCGGTTGGCGCTTCAAGCAGGCGCATGGGGACAAGCTGCACTACGTCGAAGCCGACCTGCCCGATATGGCGCAACGCAAGCGCGACCTGATGCAAGGCGCCGGCCTGCTGACACCTGGCCATGAAGTCGTGACACTGGATGCGCTCACCGATACCGGCCCGGCCTCGCTCAATGCCTTGGCCGACAGGCTCGACCCACAACGCGGCACCGCCATCGTCACCGAAGGCCTGGTCAACTACTTCGACACCCCGACCGTGGTCGCCATGTGGCAGCGCTTCGGCCGCGTGCTCAACCGCTTCCCCGAGGGCTTGTACCTGTCGGATATCCATCTGCACAACGCCAACAAAGGCGTGGGCGTGCAGGCCTTCAAGGTCGTGCTGTCGACCTTCGTCAAAGGCCGCGTCTTCCTGCACTTCGACAACGAAGTGCAAGCTGAAACCGAACTGCGCAACGCCCGGTTCGCACTGGCCGAACTGCATGCGCCCACGCGCTTTGCAGGTCAGTTGAACATGACCATGCACCCGGGCGCCAATGCCGTGCGTGTGATCGAGGCGAGAACCAACAAGCCCCGCATCGACTGAGGACGCTTAAGCCGCGCTTAAAGGCTGACAACGAGAAATCGTTTGTCAGCACCGATACGCGTTCATACAGTAGCGCCGCGAGCCTGAAAACCAGGCTCACGACCGCCATCAAGAAAGAAGCTGTATGACCTTTGTCGTCACCGAGGCCTGTATCCAGTGCAAGTACACCGACTGCGTCGCCGTCTGCCCCGTCGACTGTTTTCATGAAGGCCCCAACTTCCTGGTGATCAATCCAGATGGCTGCGTGGACTGCGGCATCTGCGTGCCCGAGTGCCCGGCCAACGCCATCTACGCCGACGTGGATCTGCCCGCCGACCAGGCGCACTTCCTGCAACTCAATGCGGATCTGTCCAGACACCCGGCCTGGCCTGTGATCAATGCGCAGAAGGACCCTCTGCCTGATCACGGCACCTGGCTGGAGGTCAAGGCCAAGCTGGACCAACTGGATCGCCACGGTGCATGACGCACCGATGCCCGACATGGCCTCGCCACTGATTGATCAACATGGACGACACATCAGCTACCTGAGGCTGTCGGTCACGGACCGGTGCAACTTTCGCTGTGTTTACTGCATGGCCGAAGACATGCAGTTCATGCCTCGTGCCGAGTTGCTGTCAACCGACGAGATGTTCGCCGTGGCCGCCAGCTTCGTGCAACTGGGCGTGCGCAAGATCCGCCTGACGGGCGGCGAGCCTCTGGTGCATCCCGATATCGTGTCGCTGGTTGGGCGGCTGGCAGCCTTGCCGGGCCTCAATGAACTGGCCATGACCACCAATGGCGCGCGCCTGGCGGCCTTGGCCCAGCCGTTGAAAGGCGCCGGCCTGAGCCGGATCAACATCAGCCTCGACAGCCTGCAAGCCGATCGCTTCAAGACCCTGACCCGCACAGGCGAGCTGCACCCCGTGCTGGCCGGCATTCAAGCCGCGAAAGATGCCGGCTTTCAGCGCATCAAACTCAACAGCGTCATCCTGCGAGGCCGCAACGACGACGAAGTGGTTGATCTGGTGCGCTTTGCCCGCCAGCATGCGCTGGACATCAGCTTCATCGAAGAGATGCCATTGGGTGCCATCGATGAACATGATCGCGCCGCGACCTTCATGCCCAGCGCCGAGATCCTGGCCCGTGTGACCGAAAGCTATCCCTTGACCGCCAGCATCGAAAGCTCAGGCGGCCCCGCTCGCTATCACCGCATGGCAGACAGCAGCACACGCGTGGGCGTGATCTCGCCGCACAGCGCCAACTTCTGCGGTCATTGCAACCGGGTGCGCGTCACGGCCAGCGGGCAGTTGATGCTCTGTCTGGGGCACGAGAACGCCATCGATTTGCGCAGCATCGTGCGCACACATCCAGGTGAGCCTGAACGCCTCACGCAAGCCATCCGGCAGGCCATGCAGCACAAGCCGGAACGGCATCACTTCAAGCTCGATGCCCCGCCTCAGGTCATCCGCTTCATGAACGCTACGGGTGGTTGAAGACGCCAGACGGCATCAGGGTTGGCGCGCAGTCAACCCACCACCGGCAGATTGATACAGGGTCACCAGCGCTGCAAGGCGGTTCAAGCGGTTGGCAGCCTGATTGTTCTCCGCCTGCCGGCGTGTTTCCTGCGCGTCCAGCCAGGTCTTCAGCGGCACGGAACCGGCACGGTAACGCGCCTCGCTCAGACGC
>NZ_SCTN01000346.1 GCF_004297345.1 Aquabacterium sp.
GTGCAATGCGCATCCATTACGATTTGTTTGCCGAACACTGTGAAGGTCGGCTTCGGGCAAGTGGCTTGGTGTGACGGAACGACAAAGCTGCGGAAATCAGGAAACAGATCGAGCAGAGGCTCAAGAATCTGCTGAGCCGTTGGCGTAGTTTCAAGCGAAGGGCTACCGATGCCAGGGTCAGCTCCGAGATTGACTTGAGCCGAACTAGCCGAAGGATTGACCGATGGAACAGTTTGCTGCGTCGGGTCTTGCTGCGTGACGGTAGCGTTGCCGGGCAGCTTCCATGGGCTATTCGTTGAAGGTTGAGGATTGACGAAATCTTGAACAGTCGGCCATAGGTTTGGATTTGCTAGCCTCCATGCATCAACTTCCGCAGCGGTAATCGGATCAGACGCGACGTATGGCAAGCCGCTATACCCAGGCTGCGCAGCTGCATCACGCCATGCTTTGTCCGCTAGGGTCGCGACAAGAGCAGGATTCAGCGGCTTCAAAAGCTCTGATGCAGGAATGTTGTTAATGGCCGCCTGCGCTGTAAGGCCCGCCACGTCAGGCGAAACCTGTGCAGATACAGCGATACAGCTTGCATTTCGGTAAACAAATCCGGGCTGACACGTACCAGGAGCGCCAGACGTTTGATAGGTGGCTCCGACACCCGCATAACCCGTCTGCTGATAGCCGCTCGTTTTGTTGACACGCGTCACCAAGCAACTCATATATACGGTCGTGGAAGTGCAGTTACCAAGCTGGTAGTAACTCGTGCTATCACCAACCCAGTTCAAAGAAATGGCCGTTGTGATGACAGCCGTCGGGTCCGATCCATAGACCGACAAAATGGAACTGACCCAGTAGGGCCCACCCTTGTTAAGGCCGTTTCCCGTCGGCAGGGTGTCGGAAGAATGCTGGGTGATGGTCTTTAGATCATTCGAAAAAAGCCAATTCCATGCACCCTTCAGCGCCAAACTGACGCCAGTACTAACAACGACCCCCACGCCAGCAGCAATCGCCACAGAAGCCCAGGCAGGGGCTGTAACAGTGCCGAGAGTGATGGCAGCGGCTGTAGAACCTGCAACAGCCACAAGCTGACCAGAAACCAGATCCAGTGTCGCGCCGTAACGAGGGTCGGCGACCGTGAAGCCACGGTTGTAGGCCTTCTGAGCAATAGCGCCAGAGATTGAGTTTTGCATCCGCGTAACAGGGAAAGTTTGCGCATGGCATGTGCTCCAAAAGGATGAAAACGAAAAGGCGAGAAGAACAATCCGCTTGAGCATGAATGACTACCCCTTGCTCAATCCAGCGATCACAGCCCAGCCGCAGACGATGCCCCAGCCAAACATGAACAAGTACCAAAGCTGCACGATGGTCATTTCAGCTCCATCCATTGAATGCTGATTGGGGCGGGTGTTGAGGCCCGCCCCGAATGGCCGAAAGATCAGCCGCGAATCATTGACAGAACTGTCTTCGCGCCACGGATCGCAACGTAAACGCCAGCGAGCAAACCGCCGATAGCCAGCACGGCCGTGATCACCGTGCTGAAGTCAATGGCATTGGTCAGTGGAGTCAGGTCTGGTCCGGTAGTCGCGGCGAACGACAGCACGGGGGAAACGGCCACAGCGGCCAGCGCGAGTTTCTTCATGTGATTTCCTTTCAAAAAAAACAAAAACAAAAGCCGGGAATGCGCCCGGTCGCACAAACCTATCCTCGGCGGACCATTCCAAGGACAAGCCCAATTCCGTGAGCAGAGAAATAAAGGCCAACGACCATAGAGAAGGCCAGGCCCCACACCCCACCGGCATAGGCGTAGTCGAATTCGCCTAACGCCGCATCAATCGAGTTTTGTTGAGACGGGTCAAGCAGGTAGGCTTGAACCCGACTGGGCACGTAGTACTGCGTGCCAACACGAGGACAAGCTGCTTGTTGAGCTGGGCTGGCGGAAGTCGCGGGCACGCAGACCAACACGCTTTGAACCGTCCCGGCCGACATATGCGTTACTCGACCGCATCTAGAGTCAAGTCAACGGGAGTCACCATTGATGTCTCACCAGTTTCCTTGTCCGTTGTGCGAAACGGCTTGCGTGTGTAGCCGCCAAGGCGGCACGTCACTTCGGTTTCATCACCAACATCACCCAACTTGGAAACGCTGCGGACCTCAACCACTTGTGGGCGGCTGTAGGCATCCGCCGCTGGCGTGATGATTCGTGTGTAGCGTTTGCCATCGAATCGACGCGAAGCTTCGACCTTGCCTTTGACAAGAACTTGCAATGCGACCACTTTGGCGCTGAGCGCAGTGTTCAGGACGGCTGACATATGAACTCTCTCCTTACGCCGCAAGGCGCATCAAATCCCGGCTGGTTTGGTATTCAGGG
>NZ_SCTN01000565.1 GCF_004297345.1 Aquabacterium sp.
GAACACCAGGGCTGTTCGGTATCGAGACGGGTGCGATCCGCATCTCGATGAAAACTGCGCGCCGCAAATGCCCATTTTGTTCCATCACGGACAATCACATTTTTCTGATCTCGCCGCGGTTTCAATCACCGCCGCGCGATCAAAAAAACCAATAGATTTGCGAAGTTCCCGTAGACGACCGACGTATCAAGCGCTTGTGGAGGATAAATCTAGGAATTCTAAAAGTCTTTGCCCGACAAATCCGCTTGTGTTGTTCCCCGCCGCGAATTTTTTTGGATTTTTTCCGATCCAGTTATTTCGTCGTTTGCGGATTGATTGCTGACCCGCCCGCCGGGTCGGCACTTGCATGGAGCGTCCGGTCATGGCCATTTCAGCCACCTTCTCTGCCCCCACCCTGTCCCTGTTTGGCGATACACTCGACAACACGATCACCGCAAGCCGAGATGCCGCCGGGAACATCCTGGTCAATGGCGGCGCCGTTGCGATCGCCGGCGGCCCGGCGACGGTTGCCAATACCAGCCTGATCCAGGCCTCCGGGCAGTCGGGCAATGACACCATCAGCCTCGACGAGAGCAACGGCGCGATGCCGGCCGCGATCCTGTTCGGAGGTGACGGCAACGACACTCTGACTGGCGGATCGGGCGCCGACCAGCTATTCGGCGAAGCCAACGACGACACGCTGTTCGGCAAGGGTGGCGACGACCTCCTGTTCGGCGGCAGCGGCAACGACACGTTGACGGGTGGAACTGGCGACGACCAGGTGTTTGGCGAAGCCGGGGACGACCTGATGATCTGGAACCCGGGCGATGGCAGCGACCTGTTCGAGGGTGGCGCCGATACCGACACCGCCGAAGTCAATGGCGGCAACGGCGCCGAGGTTTTCACCATCACCGCAAACGGCACCCGCGTCCGCTTCGACCGCGTCAGCCCGGCGCCCTTTACGCTCGACATCGGCACGACAGAAAATCTCGTCGTTCATGCCAATGGTGGCGATGACACCATTACGGCCGGTAACGGCCTCGCCGCCCTGATCGCCCTCACGCTCGACGGCGGGGCCGGCAACGACACCATTACCGGCGGCGACGGCGCCGACCTGCTGATCGGCGGCAGCGGCAACGACATCGTGACCGGCGGTCGCGGCAACGACACCGCCTTGCTCGGCGATGACGACGACACCTTCATCTGGAACCCGGGCGACGGCAGCGACACCGTCGAGGGCCAGGCCGGTTCCGATACGCTGGTCTTCAACGGCGCCAACATTGCCGAGAACATCGACATCTCCGCCAACGGCTCCCGCGTTCGCTTCACCCGCGATGTCGCGAACATCACGATGGACCTCAACGGCATGGAGACGATCGCATTCCACGCTTTGGGGGGCGCGGACACCATCACCGTCAACGACCTCACCGGCACCGACGTCAGGCAGGTGACGATCGATCTCGCGGCAAGCGGCGGAGCCGGCGACGGCGCGGCCGATACCGTGATCGTCAACGGCACCGCCGGCGCG